>CAMDEB010000022.1 GCA_945893085.1 Rhodoplanes serenus
GGGGCTATGCCGCGGAAATTGTCGGCGTAGCGGAGCATCCGGTGCGCGGGCACGAATGCGTCCTTGACGGCGATGTCGTGGCTGCCGGTCCCCTTGAGGCCGGAGACGTGCCAGGTATCGACGATCTCATAATCGCTCCGCGGCAGCAGGAACAGGCAGCGGTCAGCGTAGCCGCCCGCCGCCCCGCCGACCGTAGCGCCGAGGAACGCCCAGTCGCAGTGCTCGCAGCCGCTTGAATATTTCCAGCGGCCCTGGACCCTGAATCCGCCCGGCACTGGTGTCGCGACTCCGGATGGCATCAGCGATGACGAGATCAGCGTGGATTTGTCCTTGCCCCAGACATCGTCTGCCGCGCGGTCGTCGAACAGCGCCATCGCCCAGGGATGGACTCCGACGACGCCATAGACCCAGGCGACCGACATATCGCCTTCGGCGAGTGCCATCTGGATTTCGAAATAGGTCCGAATGTCGAGCTCAAAGCCATCCCAGCGCTTCGGCTGCAGCACGCGGAAAAGTCCCGCCGCCTGCATGTCGGCGATGGTTTCCTTCGGCAGGCGGCGGTCCCGCTCGCCCTGCGCGGCGCGCGCGGCAAGCGTCGGCGCCATCGCGCGGGCGCGGGCGATCAGCTCGGCCGCCATCGGCACATCGGCTACGATATCGGGTCTGGCGTTCATTCGAAAGGCGCGAGCCGGTGCACTAGCCGTCCAGCTCGACGGTCTTGAACTCGCCCGGCATCACGATCTCCAGGACCTCGCAATCGTCGGAATAATCCAGCACCTTGTGCTTGATGCGCGGCGGCTGCAACCAGGCGTCCCCCGCCTTCATCGTGTGCGTGCCCTGGCCCTCGAACGAGGAGGTCAGCCAGCCCTTGAGCACGTAGATCATCTGGAAATCCACGTCGTGGAAGTGGTTCTTCGACACCACCTTCGGATCGCAAGGCGGCACGAAGCGGATGACATGGGCGATCGCCTGACCGCGGGTGGCGGCGTTGATGCCGAGATCGCGGTAGCGCGCATAGGTGCGCAGGCCGTCGATCTTGAAACCCTCTTCGCTGAAGCGATGCAGCACGAACGAGTGCTTCGGCCGCGGTCGCGCGGCCGATTTCGTAGGCCGTTTCGCTCGCGCTGTGGATGGGCGTGCGCTCTTGCGCGCTACGGCCTTTGTCGTAGGGGCTTTCGCTATCGTTCGTCGCTTGGCCATGATCTCGCGCCTCCGCCGGCTTGAGAGGTCATGCTGCCTTGGCGGTGCGGCCGGGGCAAGTCGTCCCCGGTCTTTTTCGGGCCGGTTGGGCTTAAGGCCGCTGCCCGGTGATCCGCGACGCGGCGGCGGTCTGCGACAGCACCTCGAACTGCGTCGCCTGCACCACCACGTTGCCGAGCATGCTGGGGACCGACGCGCGGAACGGAGCGATCAGCCGGGTGCCGGCGATCGGCGCGAACCACAGCTCCATGTCGCGGCCTTCCGAGAGATATTTGATCAGCGTGCTGCTGGCGCTGTGGCCGGCCTGGGCCTGGAACGCCATCGCGCACACCACCACGGGCCCGGCATAGCCCTTCTCCGCCTTGACCCGGTCCATGCGCTTGAACGAAAGCTTGAGGTCATAGCGCCGGCGGCCGTCGAAGATCGGCAGCGTGCGGTTGCAGGTGTCGGCGGCGAGCACGTCGAAGGCGCCGCTCATCGGAACCAGCAGCGCGCTCAGCGGATCGATGATGCCCTTGCGGTGCGCATCGCGCAGCGGCACGCGGTCAGGCGCCGGCGGCACGGTCTCAGCCGTCAGGTCCGTCACCGCGCCGTTGTCGAACGCCATTCTCAATTCGGTCTTTTCGTCGTGGCGCGTGATCGCGGACCGATAGGCCACAGGCACGGCGCGGCCGTCCTTGATGGCGCCCTGCGCCGCCGCGGTGCCTTCGCCGTTGACGAGCACGCTGAACAGGCCGCTGGCGCGGCCGCTCACCGAGGTTGCATACCGGCCGTTGCCGATGTCGACGGAGAGCGCCGCCTTGCCGATGGTGATGCCGGTCATCGAGACGCCGTAGCGGGCCTCGAGCTTGCCTTGCGCCTGCGCCGGGACGGACAATGCGCATGCGGAAACGAGAACGAACGCGACGGTCACGCGGCGGGCGGCAAGCGGGCTGAGCGGCACGAGGGGCGATCCTTCGATGGTTTCGGCCGAACCTGTCGGCCTCAATCGTGTCAGCCGCGTGGCGACGCGCCGCCTGGCGCGCATTCAGGTTAATCGGCGCGGCAATTGTTAACGGGTAAAACGTCCGAATTGCGCTTTTGGAGCCATTTGCAACATCATGGGCGGCACTCCAGGATAGCTTCGATGTTCGATTGTCCCCGCCACCTCCGCAACGCGCCTAAGCCCGACGCCCCATGAGCGAGCGCGTGCCGGTGTTGATCGTCGGTGGCGGACCGGTCGGCCTGGCGCTGGCCGGCGATCTCGGCTGGCGCGGCGCGCCCTGCGTGCTGATCGAAAAGACCGACGGCGCGATCGAGCAGCCGAAGATGGACCTGGTCGGCGTCCGCACCATGGAGTTCTGCCGGCGCTGGGGCATCGTCGATTGGGTGCGGGACGCGCCCTACCCGCCCGGCTATCCGCAGGACTACATCTATCTCACCGGACTGAACGGCTACGAGCTCGGCCGCGAGCCGTTTCCCGGCCGCGGTTTTGAGCCGTGTCCGCCGGAGAGCCCGCAGAAGCGCGAGCGCGTGCCGCAGGACATGTTCGACCCGATCCTGACGCGGTTCGCGCGCTCGTTTCCGCACGTCACGCTGCGATACAACGCCGAGCTGGTGTCGTTTGAGGAGACGGCTGACGGCGTGCAGGCCGAGGTCCGCGACACCGCGAGCGGCAAAACCGAGACGATCGAAGCCGGCATCATGGTCGGCACCGACGGCGGCGCCAGCACGGTGCGCGAGGCGCTCGGCATCGGCATGAGCGGCAATCCGGCGCTGACCTACACCACCAATGTGATGTTTCGCTGCAAGAACTTCTCCGCGCTGCACGACAAGGGCGAAGGCTACCGGTTCATCTTCATCGGCCCGGATGGTGTCTGGCTCACCATCGTCGCGGTGAACGGCGCCGACCGGTTCCGCATGTCGATCGTAGGCTCCCCCGAGAAGATCAATCACACCGAAGCTGACATCCGCGCCGCGTTGATGCGGGCGATGGGCCGCGACTTCGACTATGAGATTTTGTCGGTGATGCGCTGGGTGCGGCGCGAGCTGGTTGCGGACTCCTACGGCACCGACCGCGTGTTCATCGCCGGCGATGCCGCGCATCTGATGTCGCCGACCGGCGGGTTCGGCATGAACACCGGCATCGGCGATGCGGTCGATCTCGGCTGGAAGATCGAGGCGACGTGGCGCGGCTGGGGCGGCGCGGAGCTGCTGCGCTCCTACGAGGCCGAGCGGCGGCCGGTCGGCCTGCGCAATGTCGCCGAGGCGAGCCGCAATCTCAAACGCATGCTGGCGACCCGCGAACGCCTGCCCGGACCGGAGGTGTTCGAGCCGGGAGCCACAGGCGATGCTGCGCGCAAGACCTACGGCGACTGGTTTGCCGCGATCATGCGGCAGGAGTGGTTCGCCAACGGCATCATGCTCGGCTACCGCTACGACAATTCGCCGATCGTCTGGCCCGACGGCACGCCGGCGCCGCCCGACGAAACCTCGACCTATACGCAGACCGCACGTCCCGGCGCGCGCGCGCCGCACGTCGTTCTGGCCGACGGGCGCTCGACACTGGACCTGTTCGGGCGCGGCTTTGCGCTGCTGCGGCTCGGACCGGACGCGCCCGCTACGGGGCGGCTTGAGCAGGCTGCAGCGGAGCGCCATATGCCGCTTAGCACCGTAGCCCTCGACGAACCAGATGTGTTCGCGGCCTACCAGCGCCGCCTGGTGCTGGTGCGGCCCGACGGACACGTCGCGTGGCGGAGCGACGCCGAGCCCGCCGACGCCGCGGCACTGATCGACGTGATCCGCGGACATTCGATTTCCATCCGACAACAACAAGGGCAAGTCACATGACCCAAGCGCTGCGCGAGAAGCTGATCCACGCCGGCCGCGTGCTCGTGGACGAGGGCCAGGGCGATTACGTCTGGGGCCACATCTCGGCACGGCTGCCGGACGGCTCCGGCCGCTTCCTGATGAAGCCGGGCTGCATCGGCATCGAGGAGATGACGCAGGATAACATCATCACCGTCGACATCGAAGGCGAGAAGACCGGCGGCGACTGGCCGCGCCACAACGAGGTCTACATCCACTCCGAGGTGCTGCGCGCCCGGCCGGATCTCAACGCGGTGCTGCACACCCATCCCGAGCACGCGATCGCGTTCTCCTCGCTCGGCAAGCCGCTGCAGGCGATGAGCAACGACGGCACGATGTTCTCGGCCGGCGTGCCGGTGTTCGCCGAGACCACCGACCTGATCACCGACCAGCCGCGCGGCAAGGCGGTGGCGAAATGCATGGGCGCGGGAAAGGTCGTGATCCTGCGCAACCACGGCATCGTCACCGCCGGCGCCACCATCGAGGAAGCGGTGTTCCTCGCCATCAAGCTGGAGCGGGCCTGCCGGGTCCAGCTTCTCGCCGAAGCCGCCGGCGGGCCGAAGCTGTTCGTCAAGGAGGAAGAGTTGGCCGCCAAGCGCAGCCGCACCAACCGCGGCGACTCGCAGGGCAACGCCTTCAGCTATCTGGTGCGGCGCTGGCACCTGCGCTGCGGCTGCGAGGTGCCGAAGGAGTATCAGGCAACGTTGGAGAACTTCGATCGCTCGGGCTACAAGTCGAGCTGAGGAGCATTTCCGTGTCCGACCGTATCGAGCGCCTGCTCGCGTCCATGACGCTCGAGGAGAAGCTCGGGCAGCTCAACATGATCGACGCCGGCATGCCGCCCGGCGGCGAAGACGAAATGAAGCGCCAGATCGGCGCCGGCACCATCGGCAGCCTGCTCAACATCCACGGCGCCGAGAAGCTCAACGCGCTGCAACGACTGGCCTGCGAGGAAAGCCGGCTGCGCATTCCGTTGATCTTCGGGCTGGATGTGCTGCACGGCCACTACACGATCTTCCCGATCCCGCTGGCGGAAGCCGGCGCCTTCGATCCCAACCTGTGGGAGAAAACCGCACGCGCATCGATCGAGGAAACAAGACGTGCCGGCGTGACGCTTACCTTTGCGCCGATGCTCGACGTCTGCCGCGACCCGCGCTGGGGCCGGATCGCCGAATGTCCGGGCGAGGACGCGTGGGTGGCAAGCCGCTACGCCGAGGCCAAGGTGCGCGGCTTCCAGGGTTCGGACCTCTCAGCGCCGGAAAACATCGCCTGCACCGCAAAACATCTCGGAGCCTATGGCGCGGTGGCCGCGGGGCGCGACTACGCCTCGGTCGATGTGTCGGAGCGCCTGATGGCGGAGGTCTACCTGCCGCCGTTCGAAGCCGCGGTGAAGGCCGGCGTCGCCACCATCATGCCGTCGTTCAATGACTTGGCCGGTATTCCGATGACCGCGCACGGCCGCTTCCTGAACGATCTGGTGCGCGGCCAGTGGGGCTTTGCGGGCGTCATGGTGAGCGATTACACGGCGGTGGCCGAGCTCATCGCCCATGGCGTCGCCGAAGACCTCGCAGGTGCGGCAGCGCTCGCACTCAAGGCCGGTGTCGACATCGACATGCAGGACGAGGCCTATGTCCGCGGCCTGCCCGCGGCGCTCGAACGCGGCTTGGTGGCGATGGCCGATATCGACCGCGCGGTCCGCCGCGTGCTCGATCTCAAGATGCGGCTCGGCCTGTTCGACGATCCGTACCGGCATGTGTCGGCGGCACCGTTGTCCGCCGACGCCGCCGCCGAAATCACGGCGCTGGCGCGCGAGGCTGCGGCACGCTCGATCGTGCTGTTGAAGAACGACAAAGGCGGCCTTCCCCTCAAGAACCCCAAGCGCATCGCACTGATCGGCCCGCTCGCCGATGCGCCGCTCGAAATGTTCGGCCCCTGGTTCGCAGCGGCGCCGCTGCACTCGGCGACCGTCCTCGAAGGCCTGCGCGCCGCCATGCCCGAGGCCGACATCCGCCACGTCCCGGGCGTGACCATCGAGGGCGACGACGACGGCGGCATTCCCGACGCCGTGACGGCGGCCCGCGACGCCGACATCGTCCTGCTCTCGCTCGGCGAGACCAAGGACATGACCGGCGAGGCGCACAGCCGCGGCCGCATCGAGCTGCCCGGCCGCCAGCGAGCTTTGGCAGAGGCGGTGCTCGCGCTCGGCAAGCCGGTGGTCGCGATCCTCACGCACGGCCGGCCGCTCGCCCTGCCCTGGCTGTTCGAGCGCGCCGACGCGGTGCTGGCGACCTGGTTCCTCGGCTCGGAAGCCGGCCACGGCATCGCCGCGGTGCTGACCGGCGCGCACAATCCGAGCGCGCGTCTGGCGGTGACCTGGCCCTACGACGGCGGCCAGATCCCGATCTATCATTCGCACCGTTCGACCGGCCGGCCCGCGAACCCCGAGGTGTATTTTTCCACCCGCCACACCGACCTGCCGATCGAGCCGCAATTTCCGTTCGGCCACGGGCTGTCATACACGCGCTTCGCAGTGACCGCGGTTGCCGCTGCTCCCGCCGAAGTCGCGCCGGGCGAAACCATCACCATCGAGGCCGAGATCGAAAACCAGGGCGAGGTCGCCGGCGAGGAAACGGTATTCCTGTTCCTGCGCGATCCGGTCGCGAGCGTGGCGCGTCCGGTATTGGAGCTGAAGGGCGTGGCAAAGGCCGTGCTCAAGCCCGGCGAACGGAAAGTCGTGCGCTTCACGCTCAACACCGACGATCTCGCCTTCCTCGATCGCGATCTCAAGCCGCGTGTCGAAGCCGGCCTGTTCGAGATTTTCGTCGGTCCCAGCGCCGACCGGACCCGGCTCACGGCGACGACAATCCACCTGCGTGGCGCGGCTACTCCTTGAACGCCTCTTCGCGCGTCTTGCGGAACGTCGGCAGCACCACGAGCAACAAAAGCCCCACCGCCATCAGCAGCAGCACCAGGCTGATCGGCCGCTGCACGAACACCAGCGGATCGCCGCGCGACAGCAGCATGGCGCGGCGCAGGTTCTCCTCCATCAGCGGCCCGAGGATGAAGCCGAGCACCAGCGGCGCCGGCTCGCAGCCGAGCTTGTAGAACACGTAGCCCATCAGCCCGAACAGTGCGGTGAGCGCGATCTCGAACGTCGAATTGTTGAGGCTGTAGACGCCGACCGCGCACAACAGCAGGATCGAAGGAAACAGCAGCCGGTACGGCACCTTCAAAAGCTGCACCCACATGCCGATCATCGGCAAATTGATGATGACCAGCATCAGGTTGCCGACCCACATGCTGGTGATGATGCCCCAGAACAGTTCGGGCTGTTGGGTCATCACCTGCGGCCCGGGTGAGATGCCCTGGATCATCATGGCGCCGATCATCAATGCCATCACCGGATTGCCGGGAATGCCGAGCGTGAGCAGCGGAATGAACGAGGTCTGCGCGCCGGCATTGTTGGCGGCCTCCGGCGCCGCCACGCCTTCGACCGCGCCGTGGCCGAATTTCTCGGGATTTCGGGACACCTTCTTCTCGAACGCGTAAGCCGCGAACGAGGCCAGCAGCGCGCCGCCGCCCGGCAACACGCCGAGGATCGAGCCGAGCGTCGTGCCGCGCAGCACCGCCGGGATCGCCCGGCGGAACTCCTCGCGCGTCGGCATCAGGCTGCCGATCACCGCGTCGGCTTTCCGTTGTTCCTTCTTCTCGAGGTTGGCGAAAATCTCCGCCAGGCCAAACAGCCCCATCGCCACCACCACGAAGCCGATGCCGTCGCCGAGCATCGGGATTTCGAAGGTGAAGCGTTCGCGGCCGGAGTTGACGTCGGTGCCGACCAGGCCGAGCAGCAGGCCGAGGAACACCATCGCCACCGCTTTCAGCAGCGAGCCGCGCGCCAGCACGACCGAGCCGACCAGGCCGAGCACCATCAGCGAGAAATATTCCGCCGCGAGGAATTTCAGCGCCAGCCGCGACAGCGGTGGGCTCGCGACCGCAATCAAGAGCGTCGCCACCGTGCCGGCGAACAGCGAGCCGAGTGCCGCGATCGCCAGCGCCGCCCCGGCGCGACCGTTGCGCGCCATCTGGTAGCCGTCGAGGCAGGTCACGACCGACGACGACTCGCCCGGCATGTTGACCAGGATCGCCGTGGTCGAGCCGCCGTACTGTGCGCCGTAATAGATGCCGGCGAGCATGATCAGCGCCGGCACCGGCGGCAGATAAAATGTCGCCGGCAGCAGCATGGCGAGCGTGGCCAGCGGGCCGATGCCCGGCAACACCCCGATCAGCGTGCCGACCATGGCGCCGATGAAACAGAACAGAATGTTCTGCGGCGAGAGCGAGACGCCGAAGCCGAAGATCAGGTTGTCGAGGATTTCCACGATCAGACCAGCCAGACCGGCCAGATCGGCAGCGGCAGCTTCAGACCGTAGACAAAGATCGCGACCGCGCCGACCGCGAGCCCGGCCGCCAGGATCAACGCCTCATGCAGCCGAAACTCCGGCCCGCCAAGCGCGCCGATCACGACGATCGCCAAGATCGCGACCAGGAGACCGCCCGGCTCCAGCAGGAACGCGAACGCCAGCACGGCGGCCGAGACGACGAGGAGCGGCCGCCAGTGCCAGCGCTCGATCCGCTCGCCCGCCACCATCGCGCCCTTGATCGCGATCACGATGCCGAGCAGCACAAGGCCCCAGCAGAGCAGCCGCGGCATGTAGCCTGCGCCCATCCGCAGCGCCGACCCCACGGGATAGTCGCGCCCGACCCACAGCCCGGCCACGCCCCAGCCCACGAACATCAGCCCGGACACGAAATCCTGGTTGATGCGAAATCCGCGACGCATCGCCGGCGCTCCCCCTCAAACGCGATCCGCTGGCGGCGGCGCGGCCGCGGTCCGCTCAGTCGGCTTTCGCGCCGACCTCTTTCACGATCTTACCGTACTTTTCATGATCGCTCCGGATCAGAGCGGCGAACTCGGGCGGTGTCAGGATCAAGGGCTGGAGCGCACCGGTCACGTTGAGCTTCTGGGCAAGGTCCTGTTGGGAGAGCGCTTTGTACGCCTCCTCGCGCAGTTTCGTCACGATCGGCTCGGGCGTGCCAGCGGGCGCGAACAGGCCGAGCCAGATCGTCACCTCGTAGCCCGGGTAGAACTCCCCAATCGTAGGGATGTCAGGGAACAGCGGCGAGCGCGCTTTGCCGGTTGTCGCCAGGCCGCGCAACTGGCCGGACTTGAGCAGGCCGGCGTTGGAGGCGCCGGCCAGCACCACCATGGTCTCACCGGCAACGGTCGCATTGCCCGCCAGTCCGCCGCCACGGTAGGGCACGTGGACGAGGTCGATTCCGGCGCGCTGCTTAAGCATCTCCATGCCGAGCTGATGCTGGCTGCCGTTGCCGCCGGAGGCGAAGGCGAGCGGCGGCTTGGCGCGCCGCGCGTATTCGATGAACTCCTGGAAAGTCTTCACCGGCACCGACGGGTTGACCGAAAGGAAGAACTGGTTCGATGCCACGCTTGCCACCGGAACGAGGTCTTTGAGCGTGTCGAACGGCATCTTGGCGTAGATGTGGGGGTTGATCGCGATCAAGCTGTCGGCCCCGAGTATCAGCGTGGAGCCGTCGGGCGCGGCCTTTGCCACCAAATCGCCGGCGATGTTGCCATGGGCGCCGGGCTTGTTCTCGACCACCACCGGCTGGCCGAGCGACTCCGCCATCTTCTGCGCGATCAGGCGCGCGGCGATGTCGGGCGCGCCGCCGGGATTGATCTGCACCAGGATCCGGATCGGCTTGTTGGGATACTGGGCCTGCGCCGGCATCGCGAGCAATGCCGCCGTCGCCGCCAGCATGATCTGCACTGCCAGGCGCATGGTCGTCCTCCCTTGCCGCGCTATCGTCGCTGCGGCCATTCAACGCGTCGGCGTCGCTGCTGCGACAAGGTAGCACCAAATCGACGGGGTGGAACGCTCCCGCTTGCGACCAAATGCGCTTCCCTCTAGCGTCCCGCCCGAACGCCCGGATAGCGCCGCAAGGAGAACGGATATGACGTTGCAGGTACGACGCGTGATCACCGGCCACGACGCAAACGGCAAGGCGGTCGTCGAGATCGATGAGATCGCCACCAACGTCAAAAACAACCGGCCGGGAGCGCACTCGTTGGTGGTCTGGACGACCGATTCCTCGCCCGCGAACAACGACGGCCATGACGACACCTCGAATCGCGCGACCGGCACGACGCTCAAGGGCGGCAGCGTGTTCCGCATCGTCTCGTTCGGCCCCGGCGTCTCGCCGCGCAACCACCGCACCGATTCGATCGACTATGCGGTCGTGATGTCGGGCGAGATCGAGATGGACATGGACGGCACCATGGTCAAACTGAAACAGGGCGACGTGCTGGTGCAGCGCGGCACCATCCACAATTGGATCAATCGCGGCACCGAGCCGTGCGTGATCGCGTTTTCGCTGATCGACGCCAAGCCGGTCGAGATCAACGGCAAGCACCTCGACGCCCACGGCTAGGGCCTGATTCAAAATGCCGCGGGCTCAGCGCGCCAGCATCACGATCGCTTCGACCTCGAACAGTGCGTCCTTTCGAGCGAGCGCCGGCACGCCGATGGTCGTGCTGGCCGGCGGCGCGGCCGTGTTGACGTACTTGTCGCGCACCTCGCGATAGACTGGAAGGTTGGCCGGGATATCGACGAGGTAGTTGTTGAGCTTGACCACGTCGTCGAAGCCCGCACCCACCGCGGCCAGCGCGTTCTTGAGGTTCTCGAACGCCTGCACCGCCTGGGCGCGGAAATCGCCGGCGATATTGCCGTCGGGTTTAAGCCCGAGCTGGCCGGCGATATACACGATCCGGCCAGGCCCGGTGATTTCGACGACGTGGGAATAGCCGCCCGGCTTGGCGATGGTCGCTGGATTCATGAAACGCATATTGGAAGGCATGGAATGGCTGCCGATGTTTGGCCCCGCCCCCTGCGGCGCCCGCAGGGCAGTATAGCGGCGAGCGCGCACCCGCCGGCAACCTATTATTAACCGCCATGGGATCACTTGATGGAACCACGATCAGGCGATCGGCGCCCGGTCGCCGTTGGGTCGACCATGTCCGCAAACGCATCATCCAGTGCTTCGATCCAGGACGGTCCGGCGGCGGCATCGGCGCCGACCGTAGACTCGGCAGGCCAGCATCGCACGCCGCTTGCTTTCATCGTCGACGAAGAGAGCAGCATCCGGCATTTCTTGTCGCTGATCCTGCAGGGCACCGGCATCGACACGATGGAATTCGCCAACGGGGCGGAGTTCCGCAAGGCGCGAGCGCCGCGGGCGCCCGACATGATCTTCCTCAACGTCGACCTGGAAGCCCAGGACGCCATTCGGTCGATGCAAGCGCTCGGCAAGGCCGGCTACACCGGCGGGGTGCAACTGATGAGCGGCCGCGGCTCGGCGGTGCTCGAGAACGTTCGGGCGATCGGCCTGCACCACAAGCTCAAGATGCTGCCGGTGCTCAAGAAGCCGTTCGAGGCCACCGCCATCCAGAAGCTCATGCTGGAGCAAAAAATCGGCAACCCGCCGCCGGTGGCGGCGCGACTTGGTCTCGGCGAAGCGCTGAAGAACGATTGGATCGAGTTCTGGTTTCAGCCGAAAATCGACCTGCGCCGCAAGCAGCTTTCGGGCGCCGAGATTTTCGCCCGCGCGCGGCACCCACAGCACGGCATCCTGACGCCGGGAAGCTTCATGCCCGGGGCCGACGAGGCCAGCCAGCTGGCGTTGTCGGAGCTGGCCGTTTCCACCGCGCTCAAGGGCGGACTGAATTTTGTCAAGCTCGGCGTCCCGTTGCGGATCGCGGTCAATATCTCGCTGGCCGCCTTGGCCAAGCTGCCGGTCGGCGAACTCGTGCAGGCGCATCACCGTCGCGGGGAAAGCTGGCCTGGCCTGATCATCGATCTCAGCGAAGAGCAGATCATCCCCGAGATCGGGCTTGCGACCGAGCTGGCCGAGCGCTTCGCCCCGGACAACGTCCGGCTCGCGATCGACGATTTCGGGCGCGGCTTTTCGGCGCTGACCAAGTTCAAGGAGCTGCCGTTCGCCGAAATGAAGCTCGACCGCTCCTTCGTCGCCGACTGCGGCACCGACAAGGTCAATGCGCCGATCTGCAAGACCGTCATCAATCTCGCACACAGCTTCGGGGCGCTTGCGGTCGGCATCGGCCTCGAAAAGGCCGCCGACGTGCAGGCACTGATCAGCATGGGATGCGACATGGGCCAGGGCTTCCTGCTCGGCCAGCCGATGCCGGAAGAACGCTTCATCGCGCTGCTGAAGCAGCGCGTGACGGTGCGGACGGCGGCCGTTGAGGCAGCGGCCGAAGCCGCGGCTGAGGCAACGGCGGCGCCCCAACCCGCTTGAGCACGGACCGGCGGTCTCGCCGGTCACATCCCGTCAGTGGGTCCAGGGCGCTCGGCGCGTGTAGGCAAAATTGTCGGCATAGGACAGGCCGCGGCGCGCCGGCTGCTTGGCTTCGAACACCTGGCAGGGGATGCCGTGCCGCTGGCAATAGGCCACGGCCTCCGCTTCGCTGGCAAAGCGCAGGCGAAGCTGGCTCTTCATGTCGCCCGAACTGGTCCAGCCCATCAGCGACTCGACCACGCGCGGCTCCTCGGGCTCGTATTCGAGCACCCAGTCCTTGGTCTTGGCGTGGCCGGATTGCATCGCGGTCTTCGCCGGCTTGTAGATGCGTGCTGCCATGGTCGTGGTCTTCTTCCGAAAATGGTCGGGGCAGCAAGATTTGAACTTGCGACCCCCTGCTCCCAAAGCAGGTGCGCTACCAGGCTGCGCTATGCCCCGGCCGGTGCAGTGGATCGCATGACCGACGATCCCGGTCAATCCGCGCCCCCGGCGACCCTATTGCAAGGGCCGTTGCCATTCGCCGGGGGCAAAGCGGACCACGGCGCCCTCGAACGGCGGCTGTGTGTTCTGGAACGCGCCGCCGGCATAGAGGTTGCCGGCAGCATCAAAGGCCACCGTATCGACGAACGGCATCGCGACCTTGAGCGTGTTGAGGTGCTTGCCGGCGCGATCGAACAGGTGGACGCGCCCCTCGCCGTATTCGGCGACAACCAGCAGGCCGGGCCGCAAGGCGAGACCGTCCGGGCCGGCCTCGGAATAAGCGAAGGCTCGGGTTGCGGCGTGCTGGGCAAAATCCGCGAACACCCGCGTGGCGGTGACGCGCTGGCGGGTGTCGAGCGTGAGCGCCAGGATGCGGCGCGCCAGATGCTCCGACACGAACAGGGTGCGCGTCGCGGCATCGAAGGCGACGCCGTTGGCGTATTTGATCTGGCCTAAAACCTCGGTCATCACGCCCATGGCGGTGAGGTGATAGACGCGGCCGGCGGCCGGGGCGCGGACGCTGAAGATCCCCGAATCCGAAAAATACACCCCGCCCTGCCCGTCGCTGACCGAGGCATTGGGATCCTGGATGGCGTTGCCGTTGCCGGCCACGCGGAACCGCCGGCCGGTCACGCCCGCAGCCGAGACCTCGACCACGTGCTTGCCGAGATGACAGTTGACCAGGAACCCGGCCGGCCCGAACGGCGCGATCGAGGTCGGCCCGCAGCCCGCGTCGCGCCAGAACTCGCGCGTGCCGCCGTTCTCGATGATGCTGACCCGGTCGGCGCCCATCTCGGTGAACAGCATCCGCCCGTCGTGCCAGAGCAGGCCTTCGGGATAGGCGCCGGAGGCCACGGCGACCGGCTCGGCGCGGGCGGGAAGACAGGCCAGCGCGAACAGCAGCACCACCGCCATCCGGCGCGCGCTCATTTTGCGTCCCCGCGCAGGAACCGGCCGCAGCCCACCATGATCACGCCGCAGGCCGCCGTGACCACCGCGAACGCCATGGTGAGCGCGCGCGAGCCGAACGAGGGCACCAGCGTGAACGTCGTCACCAGCGTGCCGAGCACGTTGCCGACGGTCGAGACGCCGTAGACGTAACTGACGATGCGGCCGCCGACATTGACCGACGTGAGCAGCAGCCGCACCGCAAACGGCGTGAACACGCTCATCAAGGTGAGCGGCAGCAGCAGCAGCGCCGTCGCCGCGAGCAGCGTGCCGACCACGCCATCGCCCATACGAACGAGGATCCAGCCGAACAGCGGATCGACCCACAGCGGAATGCTGAACAGATAGACGCCGGCGACAACAAGCAACACACCGCACAGTCGCGGGCTCATGGTGCGATCGACCAGCGCGCCGCCGAGCAGGTAGCCCGCCATCAGCGCCACCAGCACGGTCGCGATCAGCGCGGCCCAGGTGTTGATGGTGCCGCCGAAATACGGATTGAGATAGCGGCTCGCCAGCATCTCAAAGCCCATCAGCGCAAAGCCGAGCACGACGGCGATCACGAACAGCAGCAGTCCGCGCAGGAGCGATGGAGACATCAGCGGGGCGCTTCCGTCTGTTCCTTCCACTTCTCGTTGTGCTGCTCGATCGCGCGCATGGTCTCGACCGGCGCGAAATCGTCCGACATGACCTTGCCGGTCGGACGGCCGAGAACCCGCCGCACCGCGACCATGGTCCGCAGATCGTAGCGCAGCTTGTAGCGCTCCTGCGCCGCCGTGGCGCGCGCCAGCAGGTCGGCCTGCCGCAGCGACGGCCCCTCGTAGGCGATGGCGACCACGTTGCCCTCGGCGCCGTAGAGATCGACCGAGGGGAACACGCTCGCGAGCGTCGCGGTCGCCGAATCGAACAGCATGGTCGAGGGCTCGATGTTCTGCACCACCACGCCGCCCGGCGCGAGCCGCGACTTCACCAGCGTATAGAACTCCTTGGTCAGCAAATGGAACGGCACGAACGGCCCGCGATAAGCGTCGATCATGATGACGTCCCAGCGGTCGTTGTCGCGCAGTAGGAAGCTGCGGCCGTCGGAAACCAGGGTCCGCAGCTTGGCGGATTCGGTAAAGCGGAAATATTTCTTCGCCAGCTCGACCACGTCCTTGTCGAGCTCGACCGCCAGGATCGCCGTGTCCGGCAACGCGGCGTTGAGATAGGACACCGTGCGCCCGCCGCCGAGGCCGATCTCGAGCATGCGTTCGAGCTTCGCCGGATAGGCCACCCCCAGCGTCATGTAGCGGGTGTAGCCGACCGAAAGCGCACCCGGATCCGAAAGCCGCATGCTGCTTTCGGTGTAGTAGCGTTTGTTCTGGCCGAAGGTCATGGTGACGAGTTCCTTGTCACCGAAGACGAAGATGTTGTTGTAGAGCGACTCGCGCTTCTCCAGGAGGCCGGCCTCCTGGGCGAGCGGCGGCCGATTAACCGCCAGCGCCGCGAACAGGCAGGCCAGACCCGCAATCCATCCCGAACGCCACGAAATCGGTCTGATCACGGCATCCCCTTTCCCTGCAGCCCAAGCCTTCGTCTCAAAGCCCGATGGCGCTCCCGTGGAGCGCCATCCGATGCCTTCCCATAGGCAAACCGCGGCAAAAACACAACGAATCCGGGGAGCGTGGCGCTGGGCCACGTCCCGGTCCGTCTAAGCATCTTTTATGAGGGTGGAAACGTAACGTGTCGGTGATCGGAGGGCGGCCAGACGCCGCCCTCAGGACCTCAGTGCGACACCGGTCCGCCCGGACCGCCGTCGGGATGCACTTCCGCCGCCATCATGCCCTTGGGGCCGGGCCCGAAACGCACCAGCACGGTCTGGCCCGGACGCAGCTCGGCGAGACCATAGCGCCGCAGCGTCTCCATGTGGACGAAGATGTCCGGGGTGCCGTCGCCGCGGGTAAGGAAGCCGAAGCCGCGCAGCCGGTTGAACCATTTCACCTGCGCCCGCTCCAACCCGCTGGTCGGCGTCACCGTAACGTGGGTGCGCGCCGGCGGCAGCGACGACGGATGGACGGCGGTGGTCTCGTCCATGGAAAGGATGCGGAAGCATTGCAGGCCCTTCGGCCGTTGCAGCACTTCGGCGACCACGCGAGCGCCTTCGTAGGCGGTTTGGAAACCGTCCCGCCGCAGGCAGGTCACATGGATGAGGATGTCGGGCAAGCCGTTATCGGGGACGATGAATCCATATCCTTTGGAAACATCGAACCACTTGATAACGCCGGAGAGCTCGATGATGCTCGCCGCGGTATCATCAGTAACGTCGGAAACCGTTTCCGGTCCGAGCCCCAAGCCTTTTTGAATTCTGTCCGACGCCATGATGACGTTCGTGACCGCCCCTGTAAGGCGTCTCTTTTAGGAGGACGCTGCGCGAATCTGTAAGCAAAGATAACACTCGCCCCCCCTCGCAAAAGAACAAAATGGAAGCTTTCAACTGCCCTGTGCATATCGCGTGGATATTGCGAATCAATGCGCGATGAACGGCGCAAGCACCGCGCCGATATCGTGATGCACAACGAGGTCGGCAATGTCGTCGAATTCGGTGGGATCGCGCGTGATGATGACAAGTCGCGCGCCGTTGCGTTTGGCAATCAAGGGAAATCCAGCCGCCGGCCAGACCACCAGCGAGGAGCCGATCGCCAGAAACAGGTCGCACGACTCGGTCAGCTCCTGGGCGCGGCGCATTTCCACCTCGGGCATGGCCTGGCCGAACGATACGGTCGCGGTCTTGATGTAGCCGGAGCAGCCCGGGCAATCGGGGGCGCGCCCGCCGGAAGTGGCATAGCGCTCCTTCACCCACGACAGTTCGTAGCGCCGGGCGCAGCCCAGGCAGGTGGCATAGGTCGTGTTGCCGTGCAGCTCGACCACGTGCTCCGCGGCAAACCCAGAAACCTGGTGCAGATTGTCGATGTTCTGGGTCACCAGCGCCGGCGCCTTGCCCGCCCGGTAGAGGCTCGCGAGCGCAAGATGTCCCCGGCCGGGACGGGCGCCGCCGAACTGCTCCTCCATGGCAAACCGCCGCCGCCAGCTCTCGTCCCGCATCTCCTGGCTGGCGATGAAGTCGCCGAACTCAATCGGCCGCATCTTGGTCCAGATGCCACCGGGCGACCGAAAGTCGGGAATGCCGCACTCGGTGGATATCCCCGCGCCGGTGAAGGGCAGCACCACCGACGAGGCCTCGACCAGCTCCCGCAGGCGCTCGATGCCGGTCTCCAAATCAGGCGCGATCATATATTATCCTTGGCGGGCCGGACCCGGGCCGGCGGATTGAAAGCGATCACGAGGTTCAAGATGCGATTTCTGCACACCATGCTGCGCGTGCGCAATCTGGATGCGGCGATGGAATTCTACGGCAAGCTGCTCGGGTTGCAGGAGGTGCGGCGCCGGGTCGACGAGAAGAACCGCTACACCCTGGTGTTCCTGGCGGCGCCCGAGGATGCGGGGGCTGCGGCCGAGGCGCTCAAGGCCGGCCGGCGGGACGCCCCGGTGGTCGAGCTGACCTACAACTGGGATACCGAGGATTACGGCGAGGCGCGCTTCTTCGGCCACCTCGCCTACGAGGTCGACGACATCTACGCGACCTGCGAGACCATGATGAAGGGCGGCGTCACCATCAACCGGCCGCCGCGCGACGGCAACATGGCGTTCGTGCGCTCGCCCGACAAGCACTCGATCGAGTTGTTGCAAAAGGGCCAGCCGCTGCCGCCGAAGGAGCCCTGGCTGTCGATGCCCAACACCGGCAAATGGTAGGCCGGCCGTCCCCTCGCCGGGCTTGCTTGCCGGCTCCGGCAAACGGCTTTATAGGTGCCCGGAAATCCGCTGACCTTTTCGCTGCAATGTCCCCATCGTCTAGCGGTCAGGACATCACCCTTTCACGGTGAAGACCGGGGTTCGATTCCCCGTGGGGACGCCACTTCAATGAAATCCATCACTCCGGGACATCATCTTCGAGCCAAGCGCTGGCTACGCTCGGCGGCTGCCTTGTTGCTGACTGGGATTTTTCTCGGCGTTCGCCCGGCCGAGGCTCTTGTTTGTGTCCTCTCCGGGCCACCGGCGACGATGGATCGGGAAACCGTAGAATGGACGCTGGTCATCGGCAGCGGCGAGAGCTGCATTCGCGGGCTGCGGCTCGGAAGCATGATGCTCGACGACGTCAGCGTCGGCTCGCCGGCCAAATCCGGCGAAGTCACGGTCCAGGGATACAGCTTTACCTACAAGGCCCCGGTCGACTTCAAGGGCGAGGATTCGTTTTCGGTGAAGATGTCCGGCGCCTACAAGCGCGTTCCCGGAACCACCACCATCACGGTGCGCGTCAACGTCCGATAGCGCGCCACCGCGCGCGGTCACTGCACCTTGATATTGGCGTCCTTGATGATTTTTTCGTATTTCGCCATCTCGGTCTTGATGTACTTGCCGAAATAATCCGCGGTCGAGCCGACCGACTCGAAGCCGATGACGCTCATGCGCTGCTGCACCTCCGGCTGCTGCACCACCTTCGCCATTTCCGTCTGCAGCTTGGCGGTGATCTCCGCCGGCAGGCCCTTCGGCCCCCAGACGCCGTACCAGGACACGAACTCGAAGCCCTTCATCCCCGACTCTTCGACCGTCGGGATATTCGGCGCCGCCGTCATGCGCTTGAGGCTGGTGATCGCCAGCGCCTTGATCTTGCCGCCCTGGGCGAGCGGCAGCGACGACAGCATCGGATCGGCCAGCAGCTGGATCTGGCCGCTCATCAGGTCGGTCAGCGCCGGCGCGGTGCCGCGGTAGGCGACGACCAGCGTATCGAGCCCCGCGTCGCGCTTGAGCAGCTCGACCGCGAGATGGCTCGCAGAGCCGACGCCGGTGGTTCCGAAGGTGAACTTGTCCGGCTGCTTGCGGGCGAGATCGAAGAAGTCCTTGAGGTTGTTCGCCGCAACGCTCGGCGTGGTGCTGACGATCAGCGGCCCGATCGCCAGCAGCGTCACCGGTGTGAAATCGCTTTCGACGTCGTAGGGAACGCTCTTGAACAAAAACGGATTGATGACGTGGATCGAGGCCGACAGCAGCAGCGTGTAGCCGTCCGGCGCGGCCTTGGCGACGGTGTTGGCGCCAACCGTGCCGCCGGCGCCGCCGGCGCGGTTCTCGACGATGAAGGAATAGCCGGGCGTCTCGTTCAGCTTCTGCACCAGGATGCGCGCGACGCCATCGACCGATCCGCCGGCCGGGAACGGCACCACCACGGTGACGGTGCGGTTCGGAAATCCCTGCGCCATCGCAGCCGGCGCCATCAGCGCCACGCCGGTCGCCGCCAGCGCGATCGAAATCAGACGTTTCATCTCACTCTCCCGTACTCGGACTCTAGAACGCTCCCGGATAGCTTCCGCCATCGATCACCAGGTTCTGCCCGGTAATGTAACCGGCATGGACCGAGCAGAGGAAGGCGCAATAAGCGCCAAGCTCCTTCGGATCGCCGTAGCGTTTCGACGGATTGGCCGCGGCGCGCTCGCGCCAGTGCTGCTCGAAGGTCTTGCCGCCCGGCTCGAGCATGCCCTCGATGTGCCGCTTCTGGGCGTCGCTGTCGAAGATGCCGGGCAAGAGGTTGTTGACCGTGACATTGCGGTGAACGGTCTGCCGCGCCAGCCCGCCGGCGAATCCCACCAGGCCCGAGCGCGCGCCGTTCGACAGGCCGAGTTCGAGCTGGGGCACCTTCACGCTGCGCGAGACGATGTTGACGATCCGGCCGAAGCCGCGATCCATCATGCCGTCGACGGTGAGCCGCATCATCTCGATGTGGGCCAGCATCATGCTGTCAAGCGCGGCGATCCAATCGTCGCGCGTCCATTGGCGAAAATCGCCCGGCACGGGGCCGTCGGCGTTGTTGAGAAGGATGTCCGGCTCGGGGCACGCCGCGATCGCGGCGCTGCGGCCTTCCTTGGTGGTGATATCGCCGGCCACCGGCGTCACAGTGACGCCGGTCGCCGCGCGAATTTCCGAAGCTGTGCGTTCGAGCACGTCCCTGGTGCGCGCGACGATGGTAACGTCGACGCCTTCGGTGGCGAGCGCCAGGGCGCAGGCCCGGCCGAGGCCCCTGCTGGCGCCGCTCAGCAGCGCCCTTTTGCCGCGAAGTCCGAGATCCACTTCTTAGGCGGCCGCGACGGCAACCGGCTTGACGCGATAGCCATACCTCTTGTCGAGCCCGAGCTCCTGGACGATGCGGATGCCCTTGGCCAGCGCCTCGCCTTCGAGGTTGGTCAAAGGCTTGCGCAGATCGCCCGCCGGCAGGCCGATCGCCTTCATCAGCGACTTCACCGCCACCGGATTGATCGCCGAGTAGGTGTAGTGCAGCAGCGGCAGCAGCCCGAGATAGGCGTTCTTGAAGTTCTCCGCCTCGGTGTAACTCGTCCACGGCGTCGAGATCGTCGCCAGCTCGCCCGGCGCGATGTTGCCGGTCATGTTCGCGGTGCCGTGGCCGCCGAGCGACATGGTCGGCACCACGAGACCGAGGTTGGGACTGTCGCAGCACATCACCGACACGCTGGGATTTCCGGCCAGCACCTGCGCGACCTGGCCGACGCGCGCAGTCGATTCCTTATGCACCACGTAGTTCGGATGCTTGAAGATGCGCAGCAGGTGATCCCAGTTCAGATCGCTCTTCACCCGCGGCGGATTGTTGTAGATGCCGAGCGGCAGGTCGGTGGCGTCGGCCACGTCGAGGAAGAAGCCTTCGATGTCGGCCTCCGGCGCGCAGATGTAGGCGGGCGCGGCCAGGATCGCGCCGTCGGCGCCGTTGTCCTTGGCGAACTTCACGTTGGCGATGGTGGACTCGGTGTTGTTGCCGGTGCAGCCGAAGAAGATCGGCATCTTCGCCGTCTTCATCTTCGCCGTCTCGACGATGATCTTCTTTTTCTCCTCGGGCGAGAGCATCGAGGTCTCGCCGGTCGAGCCCATGATCAGGATCGCGGCGGTGCCGTTGTCCTCCTGGGATTTCAGCAGCGTGCGGAACGCGGCGTAATCGACCGAGCCATCCCGGTTGAACGGCGTGATCAGCGCGACAAACGATCCCACAAGTTTCTTGCCCGCGAGCTTCTTGTTCGACATTTCGATCTCCGGATTCGGCGAATTTCGCCGATAATATCACGCCTTGGCGGCGAGACCAGCCGCCCGCATGCGCGGCGGGGTCAGCGCCTGCAGCGGCTTGGCCGCGGCCGCGTAGCGCTCGATCTCGACCAGCGCCGTGAGCGCGCTCGGGCCCTGGGCCAGCCGCGAGGTGCCGATATCCAGCGTCAGCACGTTCGGGTTGCCGTGCAGCTCCGGCTCGCCTGCGATCTCGGACGGATCGAACCAGGCGCCGGTCGCCATCGCCGCAACATTGGGCATCACCGCCGGGTCGACCACCGCACCCGCGAAGCACGCACCCCGGTCGTTG
>CAMDEB010000023.1 GCA_945893085.1 Rhodoplanes serenus
TCCTCGCTGGTCGAATACTGCATGCGCCGGTGCCGCGGCTGGATGATTGCCGGCGGCTCGGTCGAGATGCTGAAGAACCGCATCGCCGAGCACGTGTTCGACCGAAGGTTCGATCAGCGCCCACCGAAGCCGAAGTCCGCCGAGGCCGCGGAATGATCGTTCGTGGCTTTCGTCAACGCGAGCGGTCTCTCTTCCCCCCTCCCCCCGCGAGCGAAGCGAGTGGTGGGGAGGGGTCGGGGGTGGGGGGTACCGCCACGGGCTTCCTCTCACGATTGTCTGCTGGGATAGACCCCCCACCCCCGACCCCTCCCCGCCGCTTCGCGGGGGGAGGGGAGCGCAGCGCCTGCGACCCGCGTTGCGAGAACCGATGAGCAATGCGAATCGCACTCTCGCCCAATATCTGTTCGCGCCGCAGTCGGTCGCGATCGTCGGGCAGTCGAACGACGCCGGAAAAACCGCCGGGCGGCCGCTGAAATATCTGCGGCAGGCGGGCTATGCCGGCCGCATCTATCCGGTCAACGCGCGGCGCGACGAGGTGCTGGGCGAGCGCGCCTGGCCGTCGCTCAAGGCGCTGCCGGAGGTGCCGGAGCACGTCTATATCGTCGCGCCGACCGAGGCGACGATCGAGGCGATCGAGGAATGCGGCCGGCTCGGCGTGCCGGTGGTGACCGCGCTCGCCAACGGATTCAGCGAAACCGGCGCGGAGGGCAACGCGCGAGAGGCGCGGCTGCGCGAGATCGTCGCGCGGACCGGCATCCGCATCGTCGGGCCGTCGAGCCTCGGCATCGTCGACATGCGCCACAAGTCGTTCCTCACCGCCAACGCCGCCTTCGATGAACCGGACCTGCCGGTCGGCCGCATCTTTGCGGCCTCGCACAGCGGCGGCATGATCGGCACCTTCCTGTCGCGCGGCAAGGCGCGCGGTATCGGCTTCGCGAGCCTGGTTTCGGTCGGCAACGAGGTCGATCTGTCGATCGGCGAAATCTGCGAGGCCATGCTCGACGATCCCGGCATCGACGGCTACGTGCTGTTCCTCGAAAGCCTGCGCAAGGCCAATGCGCTGCGCTCCTTCGCGCTCGCAGCGGCGAAGCGCGGCAAGCCGATCCTCGCCTACAAGCTCGGCCGCTCCGACGCCGGGCGCGAGCTCGCCGTGTCGCACACCGGCGCGCTGGCCGGCGAGGACGACATCGCCGACGTGTTCCTCGCCGAATGCGGCATCGCCCGCGTCGATACGCTCGAAGGGCTGATCGAGGGCTTCCCGCTGCTGGCGCGGATGCCCAGGCCCGAGTCCGGCGCGCGACGCATGACCGCCGCGGTGGTGACGACCACGGCGGGCGGCGCCACCATGGTGGTCGATCCGCTCGCCTCCCGTGGCATCGAAGTGCAGCGGCCGAGCGCGGATACGCTCGCACGCATCAAATCCAAGACTGGCGTCGATGTGACGCCCGCGCGCCTCATCGACCTGACGCTCGCCGGCGCGCAATACGACGTGATGAAGGGTGCGCTCGACGTGCTCACGTCGGCGCCCGAGTTCGATCTCGTGGTGGTGGTGGTCGGTTCCTCGGCACGGTTCTATCCCGATCTCGCAGTGAAGCCGATCATCGACAGCGCGGGCGCGCAGAAGCCGATCGCGGCGTTCCTGGTGCCGGAGGCGCCCGAGGCGCTGAAGCAACTGGCGGCTGCCGGCGTGCCGGGCTTCCACACGCCCGAGGCTTGCGCCGATGTTGTCGCCGCCGCGCTCAAGCGGCGTCAGCCCAAGGCGCGTGCCGCTGCGCGAACGCACTCCGCTGCGCATGGCACCGGGCGGATGCTCGACGAGATCGAGGCCTACGCGCTGCTCGACCGTCTCGGCGTGCCGCGCGCGCCGTCGATTGCGATAGACGTCAACATCACCGCACCACCCGCCCTGCCCTTTGCCTATCCGGCGGCGGTGAAGCTTCTCTCCGCCGAGATTGCCCACAAGAGCGATGTTGGCGGCGTCATACTCAATGTCCGCGACGGCGACGGACTGCTGGCGGCGATCAAGACGATCCGCGGCAACGTGCCCAAGGCGGCGCGCGTGCTGGTGCAGCCGATGGCCTCCGGCGTCGGCGAGGTCCTGATCGGCTACCGCGTCGACGCCGACGTCGGTCCCCTGGTGATGCTGGCGGCTGGCGGCATTCTCGCGGAAATCCACCGCGACCGCGCCTTGCGCCTCGCCCCGATCGACCTGGATGATGCGCGCGAGATGATCGGCGAGGTGAAGGCGCTCAAGGCGCTCTCGGGCTATCGCGGCCGGCCGGCAGGCGATCTCGATGCGCTGGCGCGCGCGCTGGTCGCGCTGTCGCAGCTTGCGATTCTGGACGATCCCGCGGTCGCCGAGGCCGAGGTCAATCCGCTGATCGTGCTACCGAAGGGCCAAGGTGTCCTGGCCGTGGATGCACTGGTGAAGCTCGCATGAAGGAACAAGCGATGATCGAACGAATTCCCGAGCTGGTGAACGCCGATGCCAATCTGGTGCGGCGTGGGCGTTTCGTGAACACGACATTCATGGTGGAGATCGGCGACGCCGGATACCTCATCCGCATCGCCGAAGGCCGCGTGGTCTCGGTCACGCCCGGCCCCTTCATCACCCCGAGCTACAGCTTCGCATTGCGCGCCTCGCGCGAAGCCTGGGAGACATTCTGGCGCAAGGTGCCGCCGCCCGGCTTCAACGACATCTTCGCGCTGTTCAAGGGCGGGCTGCTGCGCATCGAGGGCGACATGCATCCGTTCATGGCGAACCTGCTTTATCTCAAGGACGTGCTCGCCAAGCCGCGTCAAGAGGCCAGCCGATGAGCCCGCGCTTCGAGCCGATTGTCGGCCGCTATCTCAACATGACGCTGCTCGGCAAACCGCACCGTCTCTACATCGAGGAGGCGGGCCAGGGCATCCCGCTGCTTTGCCTGCACACCGCGGGCTCGGACGGGCGGCAGTATCGCGGGCTGCTCAACGATCCGCGCGTCACCGAAAATTTCCGCGTCATCGTGTTCGACATGCCCTGGCACGGAAAATCGTCGCCGCCGGCCGGCTGGCGCGACGAGGAATACCGCCTCACATCGCGCGACTACGTCGGCATGATCCTGGAGATTTCCGACGCGCTTGAGCTCGACAAGCCGGTGGTGATGGGCTGCTCGATCGGCGGCCGCATCGTGCTCTATCTCGCGCACCAACACGCCAAGCGGTTCCGCGCCATCATCGGGCTCGAAGCCGCGGCGCATGTTGCGCCCTATTACGACGTGAACTGGCTGCACCGGCCCGATGTCGACTCCGGCGAGGTTTCCGCCGGCGTCGTCTCCGGGCTGATCTCGCCGACCGCGCCCGAGGACGCGCGCTGGGAGACGCTGTGGCACTACATGCAGGGCGGACCCGGCGTGTTCAAGGGCGACCTTTATTTCTACAAGGTCGACGGCGACATCCGCGACAAGGTCGATCAGATCGACGGCCGCACCACGCCGCTCTATCTGCTCACCGGCGAATACGACTATTCCTGCACCACCGAGGGCACGCTCGACATCGCGCGGCGCACCGGCGCCGAGGCCACCATCATGAAGGGGCTCGGCCATTTCCCGATGAGCGAGGATCCGGCGGGGTTCATCGCCTATCTGCTGCCGGTGCTCGCGAAGATTCGCGGGGCGGTGTAAGCTCGGACCAATCCGGAGAATTGCCATGCCGCACGCCGAAGCCGTCCATACGCTGCAGCCAGCCGCGGGCGCGACCGCCGCGCTGATCAAGTTCAACAGCGGACTGCGCTATCAGGACTTGCCGGATGAGGTGCGCCACTACGCGCGGCGGCATCTGCTCGACACCGTGGGCGTGATGATCGCCGGCGCCGGCGGCGAGATCGCGACCTCCGCCGAGACGGTGCTGGCCTCGGTCCGCCCCGCCGGAAAAATCCCGGTGCCCGGCCGCAAGCGCCGCGCAGACCTGCTGGACGCCGCCTTCCTCGGCGGCACCGCGGCGCACGGCATCGAGCTCGACGACGGCTACCGCGCCGGCTCGGCGCACTGTGGCTGCGTCGTGATCCCGGCGGCGCTCAGCGTCGGCTACCAGAAGAACGCCAGCGGCGCGGCGCTGATCGAGGCGATCGTCGCCGGCTACGAGACCAACATCTGCCTCGCCCGCGCTTGCGCGCCCGACCTGCGCCATCGCGGCTTCCATCCGACCAGCGCGGTCGGCCCGTTCGGCGCGGCGATGGCGGTGGCCAAGCTGCACGGCCTCAACGACACCCAGATCGCCAACGCGCTCGGCATCGCGGCGTCGAGCTCCGCCGGCCTGTTCGCCTTCGTCAACGGCGGCGGCGACATCAAGCGGCTGCACGCCGGCCACGCCTCGCGCGAGGGCGTGCAGGCGGCGCTGCTCGCCGAGCAAGGCGTCGAAGGCCCGCCCGGCGTGATCGAGTCGCGCGACGGCTTCATGCAGGCGTTCGCCTTCGGCCGCGTCGACAAGGCGCGGCCGATCACGCTGCCGCCGCAGGTCGAGTTCGGCATCACCGACTGCTACATCAAGCCGTATGCGTGCTGCCGCCACATCCAGCCGGCGGTCGAGGCGATGTTCGGCCTGCTCAACGACGAGAACATCAAGACCGAGGACATCAAGAAAGTCGACGTCGAGACCTACAAGATCGCCGCCGAGCACGCACACGTGCCGTGGGACAATTTCGCCAACGCGCAGCTGAGCTTTCCCTATCTGATGGGGCTGGCGGCGCGCTATCGCGGCGTGAAGTTCGAGCATTTCGACGAGAAGACGCGCAGCGATCCGGCGTTCGCCGAGTTCGCGCGCAAGCTCACCATCACCGCGCCGGCCGAGATCGACCAGCTCTATCCGCGGCTGCGCCCGGCCCGCGTCACGGTGACGACCTCGAAGGGCACGCACGTCCGGCAGGCCGACGAGGCCTGGGGCTCGCGGCTGGTGCCGCTCGACGACAAGGGCCTGATCGATAAGTTCAAGGGCCTGGTGGAGCCGGTGTTCGGCGCCGCCCGCACGTCCGAACTCGCGGAACGGCTTTGGACGGTCGAGCAGCTCGGCGCGGTCGCGCCGCTGGTCGAGGACCTGGCGAAGCCGGCGTGATTCAAATTCGTTGGAAATCTCTGGAGTGCATCAATGACCGCGTTACCTGAAACCAAGCTCTGCCACTTCGGCATCTACGCCACCGACCTGCCAAAGATGGTCGATTTCTACACACGCGTGTTCGGTCTGGTGGTCACCGATCGAGGGCTTTCCACGCGGGGAATGGAAGTCGCTTTTCTCAGCGGCACAGCCGACGAACATCACCAGCTCGCCATCGCCGCCGGCCGTCCCAAGGACGCGACCTTCTCCACGATCAATCAGGTATCGTTCAAGGTGAACGGCCTCGACGAGCTCAAGCGCTATCACACGTTTCTGGTGAACGAGAAGGTGCAGAAGCTCGATCCCCGTGATCACGGCAATGCGTGGAGCATCTATTTCAGCGATCCGGAGGGCAACCGGATGGAGGTCTACACGCCTTCCTATTGGTACGTCGGCCAGCCGTTCGGAGAGCCGCTCGACCTGACGCAGCCGAAGGAGGCGATCGTCGCCAAGACCGAGGCGATGGTGAAGCAGGATCCGACCTGCCGCCCGATGGAAGAATGGACCGCGGACCTGCAGAAGAAACTGGATCGCGTGCCCGCCTAGCCGAAGCGTTTCGCGCCCGGCAAGGCGCCGAGCGCCGCCTCGGCGACCACCCGGTCCTGCTCGCCGGTGCCGGAACCGACGCCGATGCCGCCGACCACGTGGCCGTCGATGACGATCGGCAGGCCACCGGGCAGGTTGATGCGCTGGCCCTGCGTGGCGATGGCGAGCTTGATGTCGACGCCCGCGAGCATGTTCCCGGTCGGCTCCCCATAGGACGCCGCGGTCTTGGCCTTCATCAACGACGATTCGAACGACAGCACGAACGCGCCGTCCATGCGCGCGAACGCCAGCAGATGGCCGCCCGGATCGACGATGGAAATGCACTCGGGCACGTCGATCTCCTTCGCCTTTGCCATCCCGGCGTTCAAAAGCTTCATCGCGCCTTCGATCGTCAGCTTCACCGACGGGACCGTGTCTGCCATGGATTTTTCCCCTTTTGACCGGCGATGAAATTGCACGTTTTTGTCCGTTTGCAAAAGGCCGGGCCTGAGTGACAATGCCAGGACAAGGCGAAGCACCTCGGGGACAGCCGTGAAGATCAAGCGCATCGAGCCGATCGCGGTGAGTTTCCCGATGAAGAAGCCCGTGTTCATGGCGGGCGTCGAGATCAGGCAGGCCGACAACATCCTGGTCCGGATCGAAGCCGACAACGGCACCGTCGGCTGGGGCGAGGCGGCGGCGGCGCCGACCATGACCGGCGAGACCGTCGAAAGCATGATGGCGGCGGCGCTCTATCTGACGCCGGCGCTGATCGGCCGCGAGGCGCAGGACATCGACGGCGCCTCCGTCGCTATGACCGGCCGAATGTACGGCAACAACGCCGCCAAGGCCGCGATCGAGATCGCGCTGCACGATCTGGTCGGCCGCGCCACCAGCCGGCCGGCCTATGCGCTGCTCGGCGGCAAGCAGCGCAGCCGCATCGTCGTGCTCGGCGTCATCAGCAACGGCGAGCTTGCCGCCGACCTGCGCGATGCGGAGATAAAAAAGGCCGAGGGCTTCCAGGCCTTCAAGATCAAGGTCGGCATCGACAGGCCGTTGATCGACGGCGAGCGCACGCGCCAGGTCTGCGAATTGCTCGGGCCGGGCCTGCTGACCTGCTCCGACGCCAACCAGGGCTGGAGCAAGGACGAAGCGGTGCAATACGCCCGCGCGGTCGCCGGCTCCGGGCTCGACTTCTTCGAGCAGCCGGTCCTTGCAGACGACATCGCCGGGATGGCCGCCGTCGCCGCGGCGGCCGATTGCGCGATCGGCGCCGACGAGAGCATCCACAGCCTCGACGACATCCGCCGCCACCGTGAATACGAGGCCGCGCACGGTGCAAGCCTGAAGACCATCAAGCTCGGCGGCATGCAGGGCGTGATGGCGGCGGGCGTGCTGTGCGAGCAGCTTGGCATGGCCGTCAACGTCTCGTGCAAGACCGGCGAATCCAGCATCGCCTGCGCGGCGGCGATCCATATCGCCGCGGCGCTGCCGCAGATCGCCTGGGGCCTGACCCTCTCCAACGCCGGCCTGGCCGACGACGTGACCGCGCAACCCATTCGCATTGAGCGCGGACATGTGGAAGTATCCGACCGCCCGGGGCTTGGGGTCGACGTGGACGAGGACCGTGTCCGCCGTTTTCGCCGCGACATCGCGCAACGGCACGTGGCGTAACATCAACGCAGACAACGGCAGATGAAGCGGGACAACATCGGCATCGGCGTCATCGGCGCTGGACGGATCGGAACGCTGCGCGCGCGGCTCGCCGCCAAGCATCCGTCGGTGCGCTATCTGGCGATCTCAGACAAGGACCCGGCGCGCGCCAAGGCGCTGGCCGAGCAGGCCGGCGCCGACCGCCACACCGGCAGCAACGAGGACGTCATCAACGATCCCAAGGTCACCGCGGTGATCGTCTCGACGCCGGAGCAGGAGCACACGCTGCCGATCCTGCAGGCCTTGAAGCTCGGCAAGCCGGTGCTGGTGGAAAAGCCGATCGGCTTCTCGCTCAGCGACGCCGACAAAATCCTGGAGACGCTGCGGCAGACCAAGGGCGACCTGCGGGTCGGCTACAGCCGCCGATATAAAGAATGCTTCCTGCGCGCCAAGGAGCAGATGCTGCACGGCCGCCTCGGCAAGGTGGTCGGCGGCACCGCGCGGGTCTACAACTCGCGCGCCCAGGCGTTCGCCATCCTCAAGCGCGATCCGCACGCGACGCCGGTGCTCGACGTGCTGACCTATTACGTCGACCTGATGTGCTGGTTCCTGGAAGGCAATCGCCCGGTCGAGGTGGTGGCGCGCGGCCAGCACGGCATCTTCAAGGAGGCCGGCTTCGGCGCGCATGACGTGACCTGGGCGATCGTCACCTTCGCCGACGGCGCGGTGATCAACCTCGGTGTCAGTTACGCGCTGCCGGCCAAATATCCGACGCTCGGGCAATCCGATCGCGTCGAGTTGCTCGGCACCGAAGGCACCATGATCATCGATGACGACCACATGGATCACCTGCTGTTCTCGGAGAAGGGCATCCCGCACGCCTACGTGCCGGACCATGCGGTGAACATGGCGTTCCTCGGCAGCAACACCGCCGGCGACTGGGCGGTCGGCGATTTCTGGGGGCCGCTCGGCAACGAGACGCGCGCCTGGCTCGATTCGCTCGCCACCGGCGCGCCGACGGTTCACACCACGCCGCAGCAGGCGCGCATCAATCTGGAAACCACCATCGCCATCGAGCGCGCGGTGGCGTCCGGTCAATCGGTCCGGCTGCCGCTGCAGTCCGAAGACTAGACATCGAATTGGCTTGCCGACACACGGGATTGAGATCATGGACCTGGGACTTGCTGGAAAGGTGGCGCTGGTCACGGGATCGAGCCGCGGCATCGGCCGCGCCATCGCCGTGACGCTCGCCGCCGAAGGCTGCGACGTGATGCTCACCGGGCGCGATGAAGCGGCGCTCAAGGAGGTCGCCGCCGAAATCGCCAAGCTCGGCCGCAAGGCGCAATTCAGCACGCTCGATCTTCGCGAAGAGAAAGCATCCGCCGCGCTGGCCGCCGCGGTGAAAAAAGAATTCGGCCGGCTCGATATCCTGGTCAACAACGCCGGCGCGACCACGCGCGGCGACTTCCGCAAACTGACCGATGCGGAATGGAAGGACGGCTTCGAGCTCAAGTTCTTCGCCCACGTCCGGCTGGCGCGCGAGACCTGGGCGTTGCTGACCGTGAGCCGCGGTTCGCTCATCACCATCGCCGGGATCGGCGGCAAGGAGCCGGAGGCCGAATTCGGCATCGGCAGTTCGGTCAATGCCGCCTGCGTCGCCTGGACCAAGGCGCTGGCCGACGTCGGCAAAAAGGAGGGCGTCCAGGTCAACGCCATCAATCCCGGCCGGGTCGAGACCGAACGGCTGTGGCGGCGCATCCGCGAGCGCTCGAAAAGCAGCGGCCTCGACGAAGCCAAGGTCCGCGGCGAATTCCAGCAGGAGTTCGGCATCACCCGGTTCGGCCTGACCGACGACATCGCCGGCCTCATCGCATTCATCGCTTCGCCGCAGGGCCGCTGGCTGCACGGCACCGCGATCGACATGGACGGCGGCGAGGTCCGCGGGGTGTGAGCCGGCCATGAACGTCCTCCTGACGCCGGCGCGCATCGGATCGGTCGAGATCCGCAACCGCATCATCATGCCGCCGATGACGACACGCCTGGCGGACCCGGAAGGCCACGTCACCGACGACACCATCGCCTATTACATGGCGCGGGTGCGCGGCGGCGTCGGCATGATCACCGTGGAGATGGCCTCGCCCGAGCGCGCGGGACGCCATCGTTTCCGCGAGCTTGGCATCTACGATGATCGCTTCCTGCCCGGCCTGACCCGCCTCGTCGATGAGATTCATCGAGGCGGCGCCAAGGCCTCGATCCAGCTTGGCCACGGCGGCGGGCACACGCGCTTCGACATCTGCGGCGAGACGCCGGTTGCGCCCTCCGCCATTCCGCATCCGGTGTTCGAGGTCACCAACCAGACGATCGTGCCGCGCGCCATGACCGTCATGGACATCCGCGCCACCGTTAATGCGTTTGCAGCGGCGGCGGCGCGGGCGCAGCAGGCCGGCTTCGATTGCGTGGAAATCCACGCCGCGCACGGCTACCTGATCTCGCAATTCCTCACGCCGTTCGAGAACCGCCGCACCGACCAATACGGCGGTCCCTTGGAGAATCGCGCGCGCATGGGCCTGGAGGTGCTCCGCGCGGTGAAAGCCGCCGTGAGTATCCCGGTGATCTATCGGTTGTCCGTCGACGATTATTTTCCCGAAGGGCTGCCGTACACCGACGGCAAGCAGGTGGCGGTCTGGGCGGCGGAAGCCGGCGCCGACGCGCTGCATATCGCGGCCGGCCACTACCGCTCGCTGCCGTCCGCTGCGCGCATGATCCCGCCGATGGCCGAGCCCGATGCGACGTTCCTCGCCTACGCCGCGAACATCAAGCGCGAGGTCAGCATTCCGGTGATCGCGGTCGGCCGGCTGGGCGATCCCGAGCAGGCCGCCGAGGCGGTGGAGCGCGGCAAGGCGGATTTCATCGCGCTCGGCCGCACGCTGATCGCCGATCCCGAATGGGTGGAAAAGCTTCGCCGCGGCGAGCCGGCGCGGCGGTGTCTCGCCTGCAACACCTGCGTCAACGGCATGCGCGGCGGGGCGCAGTTGCACTGCGTGGTCAACGGCGCGGCCGGCCGTGAGACCCGCTATCTGGCCGCGGCGGCGCCGACCGGCGAACGCATCGCCGTGATCGGCGCGGGTCCGGCCGGACTGACCTACGCGTCGCTCGTCGCCGATAAGAATTCCGTCACCGTTTTCGAGCGCGAGCTGAAAGCAGGCGGCTCGTTCCGCTACACCGGCAAGGCGCCGCTGTTTCAAGAAGTCGTGGCGATGGAAAGCTCGTTCGACCGCTACGTGCTGGCGCAGGTCGCCGCCTGCACCCGCAAGGGCGTCAAGTTCCGGCTCAACATCGACGTCACGCGCACGCCCGACGAGCTGGCGCCGTTCGACCGCATCGTGATCGCGACCGGCGCGCGCTACCGGTTCGGCCTCGGGCCGCTCGCTGTTCTGATGCTCGACTGGGGCGTCGGCCGCTGGCCGGGCGTGGCACAGATTTTTTCGATGCCCGCGGTGCGCGACTGGTTCTACTACAAGGCGCGCGGTGCCACCGGCGACAAGTTCAAACGGCTGGCGCGGCCGGGACAAAAAGTGGTCGTGATCGGCGACGCGATCCAGGCCGGCAAGAGCCAGCCGGCGATCGAGAGCGCGTTCGAGGCGGCGCTGCTGGCGAACTAGGTCAAATCTCTATCCCCGTCATGCCCGGCCTTGTGCCGGGCATCCACGTCTTTCTCACTACAAAGCAAGGCATGGATGGCACGAAAGTCGGGCCTTCCCGACTTCCGAAGACATTAACCGCCGCAAGTCGGGTAAACCCGACTTGCGGTGACAAGCCCGGCCATGACAAGTGCTATTGCCGCGGCTTCACGTCGGGATTGCCGAGCCGCAGCGGCTGGCCGTTCTCGAACGCCACGATCTGCTCGAACGCCTCGCGGAAATACTGCTCGAAGTTGGTCCATTCGGCCCAGCCGAGATGCGGCACCGCCAGCACGTTCGGCATCGACAGGAACGGATGGTTGCTGCCGATGATCGGCTCCTCTTCGAATACGTCGACCGCGGCATAGCCGGGCCGGCCCTTGCGCAATGCCTCGAGCAGCGCGCCCGGCGCGATGACCTCGGCGCGCGCGGTGTTCACCAGCAGCGCGGTCGGCTTCATGCGGGCGAGATCGTCCGGGCCGACGATGCCGGCGGTTTCCTTGCGCAGCCGGACGTGCAGCGATAGCACGTCGGAGCGCTCGAACAGATCGGCCTTGCTCGCAGCCGCCTCGTAGCCCGCGGCCTTCGCCTTCTCCAATGAATTCGCCTGGCCCCAGACCAGCACGTTCATGCCGAGCCCGCGTCCGCCTTCGGCCACCAAAGCGCCGATGGCACCGAGTCCGAAGATGCCGAGCGTCGAGCCGCGCAGCCGGTGCGACAGCGTGCAGGGCCATTCGCCGCGATGGGTGCGCTCGGCCTCCAGCGCCACGTTGCGGCGCGAGGTCAGGATCAGCGCCAGCGTCAGCTCGGCCGGCGCCACCGGCGAGTTGCTGTGCCCGGTCGACACCGGAATGCCGAGGTCGGTGCAGGCCTTGAAATCGAGCGCATGGGAATTCCGGCCGACCAGCGCCAGCAACTTCAGCTTCGGCAGGCGCTCCAGCAGCGCGCGGGAAAATTCCACGCGCTCGCGGATCGAGACCACCACGTCGGCGTCGCGCAGACGTTCGACAAGCTGGTCGAGGTCGCGCGCCGGCTCGCGAAAGCGCTTCACGTCGTGATGCCGGATCAACGAGAAGCAATCGAGCTGGTCGACCACATCCTGGTAGTCATCTGGAATAACGATTTTCATCCGGTTGTCCCGATTGTCATGTCAATGCGAAGCGAGATGGCTCAGTGGTCCAGCAGCAGCGAGCCGAAGCCGTCGATCTTGTCGTCGATGCCGTTCTGCCGCAGCGCCCACCAGTAGATGCAGGTGTTGATCGCCAGCACCGGCTTGTCGAGCCAGAATTCGGCGATGCCGGCAAGCCGCGCCATCGCCAGGTTGGTGCCGGCCTGCATGATGGCGTCGACATCCGGCCCGTTCACCTCGTTGATGGCATCGCGCAGTTCGCGCTCGGTGACGTGGGCGTATTCCACCGGGCTGGCGCCGCGCAGGCCCTTGAGGCGGACGATCTCGAATCCGCAGTCGGTGAAAAATCGGCGCACCTGCGCGTCGCCGACCGGCATGTAGGGCGTGATCACTCCGATCCGCTTCGCGCCATAGCGCTTGAGCGCCTGTTGCGACGCATCCGATCCCATCGCCACCTTGACGCCGGCGCGCGCCTCGACGCGCTCGGCCAGCCGCTTGCTGCCCTCCAGGCCGTCCCAGAAGGTTTCCGACGACATGCCCATGACCAGATAGTCGGGCTCGCAGGTCATCACCTGGTCGATCGTCGCCATCATCGAACTGCGGATATTGCCGATCAGTGCGTTGAAGTCGTCGTCGTTGCGGACCGGGTCATTGGGAATGTGGATGCGCGCGAAATGATTGGTGACGCCGCGCGGCCGCATGGCGTCGAACTCCGGCTGCACCGCCGTGTTGGTCGAAGGCGCGATGACGCCGAACTTCTTGCGAAAGCCGAGGGAGTCGGTCATGGCCGGAGCTTGCCGCAAAATCGCGGAAAAGGACAACAGTCTCTGTGCCCGGACCGCACGGTTGCGAAGCGGCGGCGCGCGTGCTGAACTCGCCGCAACAGTTGGGGAGTGCGCATGCGCCCCGTATCGCCGAGGACGCACCCGCGCGCCATGACAAATCCTGTTGGACCCGAGCTCATGACCGTCGCCGACGGCGTCTATGCCTGGATCGGCGCGGGCGGCGACTCCAATGCCGGCGCGATCGACACGCCGGACGGGCTGCTGGCCATCGACGCGCAGCAGTATCAAAGGCTCGCGCGGCAATTCCGCGAGGCGTTAACCGCCAAGACCGGCAAGCCGGTCCGGATGCTGATCGACACGCACTGCCATCTCGATCACACCGCGGGCAATGTGGTGTTCGCCGACGTGCCGATCCTGGCGCACGACAAGACGCTGACCGCGCTGGAAACCTACCTCGGGTCGAAGTCCGGCGCGCACTGGACGATCACCGACTACGCCACCAAGCTGCGCCTGCTGTTCGGGCAGAACATCTTCGAGCTGGTTCCGGAAAGCGACCCGGCGCAGGCCTGGTTCCGGCAGCGCATCAGCCTGCCGGACTACGACACCGTCACCATCGCGCCGCCGACCGAGACCTTCGCCGACCGGTTCACGTTCCGGCTGCCGAAGGAGACGGTGCATCTGAACTATTGGGGTCCGGCACACTGCGACGGCGACATCGTCGTGCATCTGGAGAAGAGCAAGGTCATCTTCCTCGGCGACCTGCTGTTCTACGGGCGCTTCCCATGGCTCGGCGACTGCGACCTCAACGGCTGGATCGACCGGCTGGCGCGCGTGCTGACCCTCGATGTCAAAGTCGTCATCCCCGGACACGGCAAGCCGACCGACCTGCAAGAGGTCGCGCGGTTCCGCACCATGCTGATCGACCTGCGTGACGCGGTCGCCAAGGCGATCAAGGCCGGCGTCTCCGAAGAAGCCGCGGTGCGTGAGGTGCATCTGCCGCAATATGCCGACATCCCACGCTACAAAGATTGGGCGCCGATCGACGTGCGCGCGGCCTATCGCTATCTCCGCGGCACCTAGGCGTTACGACGCCGCCCGGATTTTTTCCAGGACAGGCAGGATGTAGCCGCGGAACTGTTTGGGATTTTCGCTCATCGGAAAATGCCCAAGCTCGCGCATGACCGTCACCTCGGCGCCCTTGATCGACTTGGCGGTGCGCTCGGTGTCAGCGGGCGTGCAGGAAAAATCGTATTCCCCGGTCAGCAGGTAGAGCGGGCAGACCTTGGTGTCGATGCGCTCGACCTTGGCGCGCAGGTCGCCGTCGACGCGATAGAAATACAGGTCGCCCTTGAACACGCCGGGGCCGCCCTGCTGGTACATCCACAAGGTCTCGTGCCGCGTGGCGTCGGGACTTTGCGGCGCGATCAGGCCGGAGACGAACGCGGCGCAGATTTCGCCGCCGTGTACGTCGGGCCGATGCAGCCAGGTGGTGTCGTACCAGGGCGACTGGAAGTCCGCCGCTTCCAGCCCGATCAGGGCGCGGAACATCGCCGCGTGCTCGATCGCCAGGTTGAGCACGATCCGCCCGCCGATCGAGCAGCCCATCACCACTGGACGCTCGAGTTCGAGCGCGCGGCAGAACGCCACCACCATGCCGGTGTAGTCGGCGGTGGTGAGACGGTACTCCTCGTTCTGCCACCCCTCCGGCGGAAACGACTTGCCGTGCCACGGCATGTCGAACGCGATGACGCGAAAATGCCGGGTGATCTCCTGGTCCAGCATCAGATGGCGGAACTGGCGCCCGTCGGCGCCCGCCGTATGCAGGCAGACCAGCGGAATCCCCTGCCCGGCCTCCTCGAAATAAAGCCGGTGCGGGCGGCCGCCGAGCTGCAGCGTCAGGTATCGCCCGACAATGGGCTCCAATGCCGCCGTCACGCATCGCTCCCGAACCGGTCGTAACGCTCGGTGCCGTCCGGCCGCGTTCGCGAACGCTGCTCCTTGCCCTGCATGGCGCGCCAGATGCGCTCCGGTGTCGCCGGCATCTCGATGTGCTGCACGCCGAACTCCGACAGCGCGTCGACGATGGCGTTGATCACCACGCCCAACGCGGGCGTCGTGCCGCCCTCGCCGGCGGGCCGCATACCGAGCGGGTGCGTTGTGTCGGGAACCTCCTGGATCTCGGTGGTGTAGAACGGCAGCACATGCGCGCGCGGCATCGCGTAGTCCATGAACGAACCCGACAGCGGCTGGCCGCTGTCCGCGTCGTAAAAGCATTGCTCCAGCAGCGCCTGGCCCAAGCCCTGGGCGATGCCGCCGTGGGTCTGGCCGTGAATGATCAGCGGATTGACCGCGCGGCCGACGTCGTCAACCGAGCTGTGCTGCACGACCCGGATCGTGCCGAGGTCCGCGTCGATCTCGACCTCGCAGATCGCGCAGCCATAGGGAAAGCTCGCAACCGGAAACGTCTCGTCCGACTCGCCCCGGAGCGGGCCGCGCAATTCGGACGGCAGATCGGTGCGCTCGTTCATGGCCGCGGCGACCTCGAACAGCCCGATCGAACTGCCGCTTCGATTTGCCGTGAAGCGGCCGTCGCTGAAGCTGATCTCCTCGGGCTTGGCCTGCAACATCAGCGCGGCGATCTGCTTGCCCTTGTCGATGATCTGGTTCGACGCGTTGAAGATCACGATGCTGGCGAGCCGCATGCCGCGCCCGGAATGAGTGCCGCCGCCGACAGTGACGATGTCGGTGTCGCCGGTGATCATCCGGACATTGTCGATTGGCACGCCCAGCCATTCGTTGAGAAGCTGTGCGAAGCTGGTCTCGTGGCCCTGGCCGTTCGACACCGTCCCGACAACCAGATCGACCCGCCCATCCGGATGCACGGTCACCTCCGCCTTCTCGCGCGGAATGCCGGTCGCGGTGTCGACGTAGTTGGCAATGCCGATGCCGCGATATTTGCGGTTCTTGCGGGCGTTCCGCTGGCGCGCCGGAAATCTTTTCCAGTCGGCAAGCGCCAGCACCTTCTTCATGGCGTCGTGATAGTCGCCGCTGCTGTACACCATGCCGAACGGGTTGGTGTAGGGCAGTTCCTTCTGCTTGATGAGATTCCGGCTGCGGAGCTTCACGCGGTCGAAACCGAACTGCGCCGCGGCGATGTCGATCAGCCGCTCCATCACGAAGATCACCTCGGGCCGGCCGGCGCTGCGATACGGCCGCGTCGGCGCCGTGTTGGTCAGCACGCAGCGGGCGCGGAAGTGCGCCGCCGGCACGCGGTAGATGCTCGACATGATCTCGACGCCCTTCTGGACCATCGAGTAATTCCCGGTGTGGGCGCCGAGGTTGCCGACGTTGTCGCCGCGCATGGCGAGGAAATTGCCTTCGGCGTCGAGCGCAAGCTCCGCCTCCACCGCGAGATCGCGGCCCTGGTAGTCGCTCAGCAGGCACTCGCTGCGATCGGAGGTCCATTTCACCGGCCGGCCGACCTTTCGCGCCGCCCACGCCACCAGCGGCTGCTCGGCGAAGATCGCGCCGCGGGTTCCGAAGTTGCCGCCGACGTCGCGGATAACCAGGCGCAGGTCATCATCCGGAACGTCGAGCACGATCGCCAGATCCTTGTGCAGACGTCGCGTCGATCCGTTGCAGGTGTGGATCACATACTTCCCGCTTTTCGGGTCGTATTCGCCAATCGCCACGCGCGGCTCCATCGGCGAGCCGGCCACTCGCGGCACCCAGGTCTTGAGCTTGGCGATATGCGCGGCGCGGGCGAATGCCGCCTTGGTGGCCTCGGCATCGCCGACCTCGGCGTCGATGCAAACATTGGAATGATCGTCATGCAGACGCGGCGCGTCGGGCTTCGCCGCGTCCACGGCAAAGGTGATGGCGGGCAGCGGCTCGTAGTCGATGACGACGCGCTCTGCGCCGTCCTTGGCGGCCGTCACCGTTTCGCCGATCACCATCGCCAGCGGCTCGCCGACGAAGCGCGCCTTGTCGGTCGGCAGCGGAAAATCCGGCGCGCTGTAGGGCGGCGAGCCGTCGGTGTTGATCAGCGGAATTTCGGCGGGATGCCAGGAGAATGTCTTGTTGGGAACGGCCTTCAATCGGTCCTTGAGGAAATCGAATCCGGTCAGCACGGCGAGGACGCCGGGAACCGCTTGCGCCTCCTTGGTGTCGATCGAACGGATGATTGCGTGCGCATGCGGCGAGCGCACCATCGCCGCATAGGCCTGGCCCGGCAGGTTATAGTCGTCGGTGTAGGCGCCCTTGCCGGTGACGAAGCGAAGGTCCTCGCGGCGGCGGACCGGTTGGCCGATGCGGCTGCTGGTGGCGGATTCAGACATTTCAATTTCCAATGAGCTTTGGCCGCGCCGTTCCGCTACGCGCGGATGCGGAACAGGCTGGCGGCGGTGTCGCCCAGGATCGCCGTGCGATCCTTCGCGCTGAACTTGCCGGCGTCGACGAACTTGATCGGCTCGGGCTCGGCGATGACGAACGGCTGATCGGTTCCCATCAGCAGCTTGTCGGGTCCGGCGAGTTCGCCGAGAAACCGCAGCGTCACGTCGTCGTAGACGATGGTATCGAAATACAGGCGCTTGAAGCCTTTCGCCGGATCGGAATTCTGCGCCGGCGCGGTCGCGAAGCTGCGGCGCAGCCGGCCGAGCACCATCGCCAGCGCCGCGCCGCCGTGCGAGATCACCAGGTTGACGCCGGGATAGCGGGTCAGGTGACCCGAATACAAAAGCCGCGAAATCGCGATGGTGGTGTCGGTGACGCGGCCGACCGCGCTGACCAGACCATAGGCCCGCAGCCGATCGTCGCGCGCGCCAAAGGTCGGATGCACCAGCAGCGTCGCCTTGCGCGCTGACGCCACCTCCCAGAACGGATCGAGGTCGGGATCGTCCAGCACGCCGGTCTGGCCCTTCGGCTGCGTGCCGATCATGGCGCCGTGCATGCCGGCATCGAGCGCCTCTTCGAGCACCTTCGCCGCGTGCTTGCCCGATTGCAGCGGCACGGTCGCCAGCGGCACCAGGAACGGAAGCTGCGCCACGCCCTTGAGCATGTGCTCGTTGTAGTAGCGGGCCCAGTCGGCGCCTTCGTCCGCGGGCATGTCGTAGCCGAACAGATCGAGCCAGCCGCCAACCACCTGCTTGTCGATGCCCAGCGCCGCCAGCGAGCGCCGGCGCCCTTCGACGTCGCTCATGCCCTTGGCGACCGGCCGCTTCGGCTCGTTGCCGGCAAAGGCAAAGCGCAGACCCCCGTTCTCGGGCGTGACCTTCACCGACGGGAACGACCGCCGCTGCGACGACATGTCCTCGAGAAAAGCCGGCGGCACGAAATGGGCATGTGCGTCTATGATCACGGCCGGTTCTCCGTCGGGGCTTTCTTGGAAATCAATCTAGCGCAGTCGGCAAGGTCCTTCGAGCCGCACGAAACCGCTGCCGCAACGCCAGATTGCGGGAGTGAAAGAAGAATAGCGATCCAGGCGGGGCTGCGTCGAATTTTGGCAATGCTGCCGGCGGCCGACAAATGTTAGACCTTTGGCGCGGCAACGACCAAAGATCCGGCGGCAGGACGACCGGGCATCAAGCTCGACTGGGAATGCGGGAAGGACCTGAGAGAATGACGGACCGGCGCCTCCACGACGTGCTCGCCGACGCTTTCGTCGCCGAGGGCGTGGATACGCATTTTGCGTTGCTCGGCGACGCCAACATGCATTGGGCCACGGTGATGGCCGAGCAGCACCAGGTGCGGACCATCCACGCCCGGCACGAGCATTGCGCCTGCGCCATGGCGACGGCTTACGCGCACGTGACCGGCCGCGTCGGCGTCGCGTCGGTCACGCACGGCCCGGGCTTCACCCAGACCATGACGGCGCTGGCGACCGCGGCCCGCGGCGAAATCCCGCTGCTGCTGTTCGCCGGCGAGACGCCCACCACCAACACCTGGACGCTGCAGCACATCGACCAGGCGCCGCTCGCCCGCGCCTGCGGCGCCGAGTACATCCAGATCCAGAGCGTCAAGCATGCGCTCGACCGGGTGCGCGAGGCGTTCTCGATCGCGCGCTATGAACACAAGCCGGTCGTGCTCGGCGTGCCGAGCGATCTGCAGCGCGCGCTGGTCCCGGACGCACCGGCCTATGTGCCATCGACTGCTATCGTGCCGCACGCCGAAAGCCCCGCACCCGACGCCGAGTCGGTGAACACGATCGTCAAGATGATCGAGAAGGCCGAACGGCCGATCATCATTGCCGGCCGGGGCGCGGTGCTGGCCGACGCCAAGGCCGAGGTGCGGGCGTTGGCCGAAAAGATCGGCGCGGCGCTCGCCACCACGCTGCCGTCACGCGGCCTGTTCGACGATGATGCGTATGGCCTCGGCATCGCCGGCGGCTGGGCCAGCGAGATCGCGGGCGAACTGTTCGCGCAATCCGACCTGGTGATCGCCATCGGCGCGAGTCTCACCGGCCACACCACCCACGGCGGCAAGCTGTTTCCGAAGGCGCGGATCGTGCAGGTCGACAGCCATCCGCGCGCCATGAAGCACAGCCGGCGCGTTGCCGACTACCACATGCGCAGCGACGCCAAGGCCGGTGTGGCTGCGATCAACAAGCTGCTCGCCGAGCGCAAGGTTTCACGCACCGGCCTGCGCACGCCGGAGATGAAGCGCCGGATCGGGCAATCCGTCGACACCGCCGAATATCCAATCCCGCCGGGAACGTTCGATCCGCGTCTCGCCGTGCAGGCGCTCAATCGGGTCATACCCAAGGACTGGTTCGTCGTCGGCGGCAGCGGCCACAACGCCTACTTCGCCGCCACCAACATGCCGGGCCGCCCGCCGGAGCTCTATTCGAACATCCGCGATTTCGGCGCCATCGGCTCGAACCTCGCGCACGCCATCGGCATCGCGGTGGCGCGCAACGACCGCAAGGTTCTGCTGATCGACGGCGACGGCAGCCTGCTGATGCACATCCAGGAACTCGAGACCATCGCCCGGCACAATCTCAAGATGCTGATCGTGACGCTGAACGACGGCGCCTACGGCTCGGAGGTGCACAAGCTGCGCCACGACGGCTTCTCCGACAAGGAGGTGCAGTTCGGCCGCACCGATTTCGCCAGCATGGCGCAGGGCTTCCAATTGCGCGGCAAGAAGGTCACCGACCTAGGACAATTGGACGCGATGTTTGCCGATCACATGCAGGGTAATCAGGCCGAGATCTGGGACGTTCCGATCTCCGGCGACGTGCTGTCGCTTCAATTCCGCCGCGAGCAGACGGAAAAGAAACACTAAAAAGGAGAACCGCCATGAACTTTGTCGCCAAGGGCCTGATGGCCGCAGCCGCGATCGCGAGCGTATCGACGAGCGCTCTCGCACAGGATTTTCCGTCGCGGCCGGTCCGCATTTCCGTGCCCTACGCCGCCGGCGGTCCCAGCGACACCGGGACGCGGCTGATCCAGGACGCGTTCGGCCGTCAGCTCGGTCAGCCGATCATCGTCGAGAATCGCGGTGGAGGCGGCGGCCTCAACGCCACCGAGCAATATCTCAAGGGCGAGCCGGACGGGCACAACCTCGTGCTTGGTGCGATCGGCCCGTTCACCATCATCCCGGCGCTCAAGCCGGTGTCCTACAACGTCGAGAAGGATTTCGTGGCGCTCGGCACGGTGTGGCGTTCGGCCCAGGTGCTCGCGGTTCGCCCCAGCCTGGGCGTCAAGACCATGGCCGAGTTCGTGGCCTATGCGAAAGCCAACCCGAACAAGGTCACCATCGGTTCGGCCGGGATCGGCGCGGTGACGCATCTCGCCATCGAGCTGCTCAAGCGCGAAGCCAAGGTCGATGTCATCCACGTGCCGTTCCGCAGCACCAGCGAGAGCATGCCGCAACTGATCGGCGGCCAGATCGACGCGCTGTTCGGCGACGGCCCGATTATCGCCCCGCAGGTCAACAGCGGCCGCATGATGGCCTTGGCCGTCGCGGGCCCGAAGCGCGGCCTTGCTTTGCCGAATGTTCCAACGATGGCAGAAGCCGGATTCCCCAGCGTGGAAGCGGAAAGCTGGTTCGGGCTTGCCGTGTCCTCGAAGGTACCCGCCCCGATAGTCAAGCAGTTGCGCGATGCGCTGGCTGTCGCACAGAAAGATCCTGTCTACCTCGGAAATCTTGCCAAGCAAGGCGCAAGCGCCGGGGATCCTGGCGCTGAGGCGTACCACACGCTGATCGTGACCGACGTTAAGAAGTGGAGCGCCATCATCAAGGCCGCTGGTATCAAAGCTGAGTAGAATCCGTAGCGAGCGGTAGGCCGAAACGACAACGGCTACTGCGCCATTTCCTTAAAGGCCTGCTCCGCCTCCTGGATGGCATGATTGCCAGCCGGCGCGCCGCAGTAGACGGTCGCCTGCAAGATAATTTCCTTGAGGTCGCT
>CAMDEB010000024.1 GCA_945893085.1 Rhodoplanes serenus
CGTCCGCCGGCCGCCGCTTGAAGTTGAACGGCGCGACGAACTTGCCGTCCTTGTCCATCAGATAGACGATTGCGGTGTGGTCCATGGTGTAGTCGCCCTTCTCGAGCGGGACCTTCTTGGCATACACGCGATAGGCTTTTTCCATGGCGGTGATCGCGGCGGTGTCGCCGGTCACGCCGATCAGCCGCGGGTCGAAGCTCGACAGATAATCCTTCAGTTTGTCCGGCGTATCGCGCTCCGGATCGACGGTGACGAACAGCGCATTCACGCGATCGCCATCGGGGCCGAGCGCACGCAGGATTTCGGAGACCTCGAACAGCGCGGTCGGACACACGTCGGGGCAATGGGTGAAGCCGAAGAACACCAGGAACGGATGGCCCTTCAGATCCTGGTCGGCGACCGGTTTGGCATTGTGATCGACCAGCCGGAACGGCCCGCCGACCGCCGAAGGCGCGATGATCGGCGCAGCGCCCCGCCCAGTGACGATCAGGATGATGCCGGCGAACGCCACCAGCCCGGCAACGAATGCGCCGAGCACCAGCAGCAGGCGCGTGACTCGAGGGTTCACGTCCGGCTTACCCGAAACAGGCAATGAAGCCGGTGCGCACGATCTCGAAGAAAATCGCGGTGCCGTAATGCGCCCATAGCGCCACCGTGCCGGCGAGCACGGCAACGCCGGCCAGCGCTGCCAGCAACAACGGGAGCGAGCGACCGGGCGTTGCAACGGCGTCGGACATCGTCATCCCTGCGGGGGCCGAATGGCCCTCCCCTCACATAGGGCCGATCCGGCCCGGCGGCAACCGGCCAGCGTCTCTGCTAGCCGATCTTGACCATGGCGCCGCCATCGACCGGCAGCGCCACGCCGGTGATGAAGTTCGCCTCGTCGGAGGCCAGGAACAGCGCCGCATTGGCGACATCCCAGGCCGTTCCCATGCGATGCCGCAGCGGCACCTTGGCGTCGCGCGCGGCGGCGATCTCGGCCCGCGGCTTGCCGGTGTGGCGGACGCGGGTGTCGACCGCCATCGGCGTATCCATCAGCCCGGGCAGGATCGTATTGGCGCGGATGCCGTACTCGGCATTTTGAATGGCGACCTGCTGGGTGAACGCGATCAAGCCGGCCTTGGTCGCCTTGTAGGCGACGTTGGGATACTGCTCCCACGCCGCCAGCGACGAGATGGTCAGGATCACGCCGGAACGCTGCGCGCGCATCACCGGCAGCACGTGCTTGCAGGCCATGATCGCGCCGCGCAGGTTGACCGCGCTGACGCGGTCGAAGGCTTCTTCGGTGATGTCCTGCAACGGGCCGTCGCCGCCGGCAATGCTGACGCCGACGTTGTAGTGAAGAATGTCGATGCGGCCCCAGCGCGCGTGCGCGTCCTTGACCATCGCTTCGAGCGTCGCGCCCTGCGCCACGTCGGCCGCGAACGGCACGCATTCGCCGCCGTGCTGCCGCGCCATCGCGGCAGTCTCCTCGGCGGAGGCAAGATCGCGGTCGACGGCAAGCACCTTTGCCCCCTCCTGCACGAATCGCAGCACCGTGGCGCGGCCGTTGCCCATGCCTTCGCCGGGCGACTGTCCGGCGCCGACAACGATAGCGATCTTCTCCTTAAGACGCATGGAAGCCTTCGGTGTCCGCCGTCTCGACGTCGTGCGATGCGCCATGCGCCGCGAGCCACGCGGCCAGCGCCGGAGATGAGCCGTTCGACGCCTGCATCTGGCGGAGCGCGACCCGAACGTTGGCGCGCGCGAAGCGATCGTTCGGCACGACGATCGCCGACGGCCCCTGCCCGGCCTCGACCGCCGCGATCACCCGCTGCTTGAGCGCAACGGCCTCCGGATCGCCGAACCTGCGCAGCATCTGCTGGAAGCCATCGTGCCGCGACGGATCGAACGCGCGGCGGTCACCCATCGCGTCCCTGGCCGGATGCGCCGGATAAAGATGCGCGCAGGGTATCCATCCGTCCGGCACCGGCTCGGTGGCGGCATGGGTGCGGCCATGCCGCAGCAGCTTGGGCAGCACGTGGGTGTGCGGCCCCTCCGGACTTTTTCCGTCGGGCGGCGGGATCGGCTGGAACACCTCGATGCGGCCGAGCCGGCTCATGAACACGCGATGCGGACTCGCCGGCACGATCACGCCCATCACCGGATTGCCGTGCTCGAACACCGGACGGCCAACGTGGGCGCGGATCGCGGCGGCGACCTGCGGGTCCGCCACGCGGATGCAGGCGTCGACCTGCGGCGCATCGAGACCGAGATCGAACAGCGTCGCGCCGCGATCCTGCTCACGCAGCGCCTCGGTGTCCGGCCCAAGCTCAGTGAGCACGCCGCGCCGGCCCATGGCGCAGCGGTCTTCGCCCAGGCAGAACGCGACGCGATGGCTCCAGCTCTCGCGCGTCGGATTTTCCGACGCGAACAACCGCAGCTCCGGCAGCGCCTCGAGCCGGATGCCACCGCGATCGGTCACCGCCGACATCGAACGCCCGGTCCGCGGAAAAATCACCCGCTCGTCCGCATCGCGGGTGAACTCGGCGAGTGCGCCGAAGGTGCCGAGGCTCCAATGGTTCTCGCAATCGGCGAGCTGCGCGCCGAGGAACTCGGCCACGTCGAGATTTTCCGGCGATGCCATGCTGGGCCTTTCGTAAGAACGGTTGGCGCCAATGGTACTCATGACATGCCGGGTGGCAAGCCGAGCGATCAACGCGCGAGCCGGTCCAGCACGCCGCGTCCGGCCGCCGCGCCGGTCGCGAACGACGCCTGCAGCAGGTAGCCGCCGGTCGGCGCCTCCCAGTCCAGCATCTCGCCGGCCGCAAACACGCCGGGCTTGCGGCGCAGCATGAAATGCTGGTCCAGCTCGTCGAATGGAATCCCGCCGGCGGTCGAGATCGCGGTCGCGATCGGCGCGGTGCCGGTGAGGCGAACCGGAACCGAATTGATGAGCTTGGCAAGCGCCGGCGGCGTCATCGCCGACAGCCGCGTGGACGACGACACCGTGACCTCGTGCAGCAGGCCGATCGCCGGCGGCCACAGGTTCAAGGCTTTGCGGAGAAACGTCGAGAACGATTGCTTCTGACGCGGCGCTTCGAGCCGCCGTTGCAGCTCGGCGATCGAGGCATCGGGACGCAGCGCAATGTGCAGCACGGCCTCTCCGCGCGCGGCGATGGCGTCGCGCAGCGGCGCGGACAAAGCGTAGATGCCGCTGCCTTCGAGGCCGTCTTTTGTGACGATGGCCTCGCCGCGCACCGAACGGCCCTCGAACGTCAGTTCTATGCGCTTCAGCGGCTGGCCTTCGAAGCGGGTGCGGAACAGTTCGGACCAGCCGGCGAGAAATCCGCAATTCGCGGGCTTGAGCGGCATCACCGTGACGCCCGCCTGAGTCAGCGCCTCGACCCAGCCGCCGTCGGAGCCGAGCCGCGGCCAGCTCGCGCCACCCAAGGCCAAGATCGTCGCGTCGGCCTCGATCGTCACACGCCCCTGCGGCGTCATGAACAGTGCGCGGCCGCTCTCGTCCCAGCCGAGCCAATGGTGCGACTGCTTGAACGTCACGCCCGCCGAGCCGAGCCGCCGCAGCCACGAGCGCAGCAGCGGCGAGGTCTTGAAGCTCTTGGGGAATACGCGGCCGCTGGTGCCGATGAACGTCGGCTGATGCAATCCTTCGCTCCACGCCCGCGTCGCGGCCGGCGGGAACGCCTCGATGGCGGCTCGCAGATGCGACGTCGCCGCCCCGTAGCGCGTGAGGAATGTCTCGAAATCCTCGCTGTGGGTGAGATTGAGCCCGCCGCGGCCCGCGAGCAGGAACTTGCGCCCGGCGGACGGCATCCGGTCGTAGATGGTGACGGACGCACCGCCAGCCACGAGAACGTCAGCCGCCATCAGTCCGGCGGGGCCGGCGCCGATGATGTCGACGTTGGGTTGATCTGTGTCTGACATCATACTGGTCCGCCGGCTGCTAGCCGGTCTTTGCGTTCATCGGAAGGCTGGCTTGCCAGCCGAAGCTGCGCAGCAGCGCAGGCTGGAGCGGGCGAAGGGAATCGAACCCTCGTATGCAGCTTGGGAAGGATTTATTCATCCCTGAAATATCAATGACTTAGAACACTTTTGGCACTCTTTTGGCACGGCTGCACTATGTGGAGCGATGTGGCGGTATGTGTCACTGATAAGCAAAACAAGCAGCAGGAATCTCATCGGTGCGGGCCTTTTTCTTTCTCGTCGGCCTCCCGATAGGCTTGCCGAGCTTTCCGAAGTCGCGCCGCGCGGAAACGAGAGGAGCGCGACCGGGCATCACCATTCCCCGTCCTGCACGCGGATGAACCCCGGAGCCTTGCGGCTTTTCATCTTAACTGGGCACGAGAGACTGAGGCTTCTTTCTTCGGTGGCGAATCATGAAAAAGGCGCGGCTCGCGCCGCACCTTTTGTTTACCTGAACGAAGATGATCAGTAGTACATGCCACCCATGCCGCCCCCGCCCGGCATCGCCTGGGCCTTCTTCTGCGGTAGTTCGGCGACCACGGCGGTGATGAGCAGAAATTCTCCGTCGCCGACGATGCAATGCTTCCAGCCGGTGACCTAACTGGCGGCGTCCGTCGCCCTCCAGGCACTGGAACGACTGCGGCCGGAACATCCCCGCAGCGGCGCGCGTTAATGATCGCCGACAATCGCGATGGAGCTCGATCGCTATCCGCCCGGAGCGATTGGCTTTGCCCAGACCCGTCTCAAGCGTGGGATAAACCAGGTTGTGGCGGCGCTGGAGGAGGCGCGCGAGCGCGGTTCGGCGGTGCTGCCGGTCTGATCGGTCAGGCCGCTTCGAACTGGCGCATCACCTCGGCGATGCTGGCGATCTGCGCGACCGGCCGCAGGCCTTCGATCGCTGCCGTGTGGATGTCGGGTGAAAATGCCGCGCAGCCGTCCTCGACCACCGTGCAGTGGAATTCGCGCACGTGGGCATCGCGCACCGTCGACGCCACGCCGCCATTAGTGACGATGCCGGTGAAATAAAGCTGCTCGATGCCGCATTTGCGCAGCACCCATTCGAGCCGTGACATGTGGAACGCGGAATAGGCGATCTTCTCGACCGCGACGTCGGCCGGTGCAAGCTTATCGACAAGCTGCTGGCCCCAGCCGCCGGGCGCAAAATCGCCCTTGGTCAGGAACGGCCGCAGCGCCTGGAGATGCGGCGAGATGATCGGCTCGCCGCCGCGGCCCGGAACCAGCGTGAACAGCGTCGCGACGACCAGCACGCCATGCTTGCGCGCCATGTGCACCAGCGGCGCGAGCCTGTCCGGCAGCGCGGCGATGGCGGCATTGCTCTGCCCGGCGCGGCCATAGGCGCCATCGCGATGCAGAAAATCGTTCTGCAGGTCGCCGAGAACGAGCGCGGTTGAGCGGAGACTCATGATGCGGGTTCCACGATCAGATTACCGAATGGATCGACGCGCCCCGCGAGGCCCGGCTCGATCACCGTCGTGGCGTCAGGCTGTTCCAGGATCGCCGGCCCTTCGATGCGGGCGCCGACCGGCAGATCGAGCCGCGACCAGACCGCGGTGTCGCGCCGGCCGCCGTCGAACCAGGCCGGCCGCGATCCCAAGCCCGCCTTGTCGAGCGGAACGCCGGCGGGCGGTGCAAACACCGAGAAATCGAATTTCGGCCGGCGGCCGATCGCCGCCACACGCAGCGTCACGATGCGCATCGCGTGCCCGGGCAGCAGGCGGCTAAACGAAGCCGAGTAGCTCGCTTCGAACGCCTTCCGCACCAAGTCCCCGGTCAGACCGAGCGTGTCGCCCTGCCGCACGACCGGCAGCGGCACCGCGACCGTGTGGGTCTGTCCGACATAGTGCATGTCGAATTCATACAGCACGTCGATCCGGTCGACCAGAATGGCGGCCGACGCGATGACAGCGCTCGCCTCCTCGCCGATCGCCAGTATGCGCCGCTCCAGCGACGGCGCATCGAAACCGTCGAGCATCAGATTGACGGTCTGCACCGCATCGTGCCGCAGATCGGCGAGCACGCATCCGAGTGCCGACGTGATGCCCGGAAAGCGCGGAACCAGAGCGCAGCGCAAGCCGATCTGCCGGATCAGCGCGCCGACGTGCAGCGCGCCGCCGCCGCCGAACGGCATCGCAATGAACTTCGCCGGGTCATGGCCGCGCTCGATCGAAACGAGTCGGATGGCCCCGGCCATACGCGCATCGGCGACGCGCACGATGGCCGCGGCGGCGGCGGTCACATCGAGGCCGAGCGGGCGGCCGACATGGGTGTCGATGGCGCGCTGGGCGGCCTCCACATCGAGAGACTTCAGGCTGCCGCCGAGCGGCTTTCCCGCATTGATGCGGCCGAGCACCACCTGGGCGTCGGTCAGCGTTGGACGCTGGTTGCGGCCGTAGCAGGCGGGACCCGGAACCGAGCCGGCGCTCTCGGGCCCGACCTGCAGCAGGCCGCCGCGGTCGACCGAGGCGATCGAGCCGCCGCCCGCGCCGATGGTCGAAATCTCGATCATCGGCGTGCGGATCACCAAGCCGAAGTCGATCGTCGTCTGCGTCGCGACCGACGTCTTACCGCCTGCGATTACGGACACGTCGAACGAAGTGCCGCCGAGATCGCAGGTGATGACGTTGTCGTAGCCGGCGGCCTTGGCCAGTGCGGCAGCCGCGACAACGCCCGCGGCCGGGCCGGACAATGCCGTGCGCACGGGAAGCTTGCGCGCAATCGCCGTCGACATGATGCCGCCGTTCGACTGCACGATATGAAACTGGCCGGCGAAATCCTGCTGCGCAAGCGCGGCTTCGAGCTTGCCGAGATAGGAGCCGACAACCGGCTGCAGATAGGCATTCAGCGCTGCGGTCGAGGACCGTTCGAATTCGCGGATTTCGGACAGCACCTCGTGCGAGGCCGTGACGTGCTCGTTCCACCACACCGCCCGCACCTCGGCGGCGGCGCGGCGCTCATTGTCCGCGTTGGCGTAGGCGTTGATGAAGATGACGGCGAGCGCCTGCGCGCCTTTGTCCTTAAGCAGCGCCGCCGCCGCGCGAATCTCGGCGGGATCGACCGCCGTCCGAATGGTGCCGTCGGCCAGCGTCCGCTCGCTGACCTCGATCCGCAGGTCGCGATCGGCAATCGGCACGAAATCGCCCCACAGGCCCCAGGTGCGGCGGCGGTCGCGGCGGCGCATCTCCAGCACATCGCGGAAGCCGCGCGTAGTGATGACGCCGATCTTCGGTCCGCGCCGCTCCAGCAGCGTGTTGGTGCCGACTGTCGTGCCGTGCACGATCGAGCCGATGCCGCTCACGCCGCCGAGCGCCTGCAAGCCATTCAAGAAGCCTTGCGCCTCGTCGCCGCGATGCGACGGCACCTTGGCCGTGCGAAATATTCCATCCGCCGAATCCAGCAGAAACAGGTCGGTGAAGGTGCCACCCACGTCGACGCCGACGATGACGCTTGCGCCGGTCACGCCGGGCCACCGGAGCGCGCAGTGGCAGTGGCGGGCGCGTCGACCGAGCCGTCGTCGCGTAGCACCACCTTGTAGTCGCGGCGCGCCGCCTCGCGCGACACGTAGCCAAGCCGTGCATCGCGCGCCACGCGTTGCGGATCGCGCGCGGCCGGATCGCCAAAGCCGCCGCCGCCCGGCGTCTCTAGCCGCACCTTCTGGCCACGGCGAATTTTTACGTCCGTGATCTTGGAGACGAGCGGCGGCGTGGCCTCACCGGCGTCGGTTTCATAGACGAAGCGGTTGAGCGCCGCGGGACCGCCGCCATTGACGCCGAACGGCGGATACTTGCCGCGCTCGCCCAGCAGAAAGACCTCGGCGCCGCCCTCGGCCAGCGCCTCGATCTCGTAGATCGCGCCGAGCCCGCCACGATGCCGGCCCGGGCCGCCGGAATCCGGCCGCAACGCCCATTGCGCGAACATGACGGGGTAAAGCGATTCCAGGATTTCCACCGGCGGGATGGTTGCGGTCGAAATCGGATTGTTGCTGTGATTGAGGCCGTCGCCCTCGGGATTGCCGCCGAGCCCGCCGCCGAAGAAACAGAACATCACCCATTTGCGGCCATGCTCGCGCCAGCCCGCGAGCGACAGCGCGTTGATGGTCGCGAACGGGCTCCCCTGAGCGCGTTCGGGCGCTGCCTTGGCAAAGGCGCCGAAGATAACGTCGATCACGCGCAGGATAGTCTCGGTGTAGCCGCCGACCGGCCGCGGCGCCGAGACACCGAGCAGAGAGGTGTCGGGAATGACGAATTCGATCGGCGCGAGGCAGCCCGCATTGGCCGGCACGTCGGTAAAGATGTGCTTGAGCGCGACATAGCAGCACGCCACCGTGGTCGAGCGGGCGATGTTGAGCGGTCCGTCGCACGGCGGCGCCGAACGCGAGAAGTCGAGCTTCATGCGGTCGCCAGCAATGGTCAGGTCGAGCGCGATGCGCAGCGGCTTGTCGGTGACGCCATCATTGTCCAGGAAATCGTCGTAGCTGTAGGTGCCGTCCGGCAGCGGCACGATGTTGGCGCGCATCAGCGTCTCGGCGCGCGCGCTGAGCGCAGCGAGCGCCGCGGCGATGGTCTCATCACCGTATTCGTCGAGCAGCATGTGCAGCCGCCGCTCGCCAAGATCGAGCGCATTGAGTTGCCCGTTGAGATCGCCCCAGTTCGACAGCGGCACGCGCGAGTTGGCGGAAAGGATATCGACGATGTCCTGCTGCAGAACCCCGTCGCGCACGATCTTCACCGGTGGAACGCGAAAGCCCTCTTGGAAGCTCTCGGTCGCCTTGGCGTTGAAATTGCCAGGCACGTTGCCGCCGACGTCGAGCCAATGACCGACCGAGGCGAGCCAGGCGAACACGCGGCTGTCGCGCATCAGCGGACGGACCAGCCGGAAATCGTTGAGATGGGTGCCGCCGTCGTAAGGATCGTTGAACAGATAGGTGTCGCCGGGCGCGAGCCCGCCGTCCCTGCCGACCTTGTCGATCACCGCCTTGACCGCGAACGCCATCGCGCCGACGAAGATCGGCAGGCCGGACGTCCCCTGCACCAGCGTCGCACCGGTCTGCGCGTGATAGAGGCCGTGGCAGGCGTCGTGCGCCTCGGCGATGATCGGGTTGAACGCCGAGCGGAACAGCGTGGCGTCCATCTCGTCGGCAATCTGGACGAGACGGCCGTTGAGCACCGCCAAGGTGACGGGATCGAGCGTCTTCACCGGCGGCCACCGCCTTCGTATTGCTTGCCGAGCGCGATCATCTCCGGCGTGCCAATCAACCCGTTCAGCCCGTCAAAATCGAGCATCTGATTGCGGAACGGCTCGGTGGTGCCGTTCTTGGCGAGCGAGCCGTAGTAATCGACCGCCGTCCGCGCCAGCGCGCGCACGATGCCGCCGGGGAAGATCACCAGCGCAAAGCCGATCTCCTCCAGTTCGTCCGCCGACAGCACCGGCGTTTTGCCGCCTTCGACCATATTGGCCATCAGGGGAACGCTGCGGCCTAGCGCCTTGACCATACGGGCCAGTTCCTCGCGCGTGCGCGGCGCCTCGACGAACAGCATGTCGGCGCCGGCTTCGCGGTAGAGCGTGGCGCGCTCGATCGCGCGGTCGAAGCCCTCGACCGCGACGGCGTCGGTGCGCGCGATCACGAGCGTCTCGTCGGATTGCCGGGCATCGAGCGCCGCGCGAATCTTGCCGACCATCTCGGCCGCCGGGATCAGCGCCTTGTCGTCGAGATGGCCGCAGCGCTTGGGAAAATCCTGGTCTTCGAGCTGGATTGCGTTGACGCCGGCGCGCTCGAAGGTGCGCATGGTGCGGCGGACGTTGAGCGCATTGCCGTAGCCGGTGTCGGCGTCGACGATCAGCGGAATGTGGACGCGATCGCGGATCAGCGTCACGGCCTCGGCGACCTCGCTCATGCTGACCAGGCCGATGTCCGGCCGCCCGAGCTTGGTATAGGCGATCGCGGCGCCGGAGACATACAGCGCCGGGAAGCCGGCCTGCGCACCGACCAGGGCGGTGAAGGCGTCATAGACGCCGGGCGCCACCACGATGGGGCCGCGGGCCAGGCGGGAGCGCAGGCTGTCCGGTTCGGTCATGACTATAGCCCCAGATAGGCCCGTTTGAGATTGGGGTCGTTGCGGATGTCGGCCGCGCTTCCCTCTAGCACGAACACGCCATTTTCCAGCACGTAGGCGCGCTGCGCCACCTCCAGGCTCTGCACCACATTCTGCTCAACCAGCAGGATGGCCATGCCCGCCGCATTGATGCTGCGGATCAGAGCGAACAGCTCCTCGACGAGGAGCGGCGATAAGCCCAGCGACGGCTCGTCCAGGATCAGCAGCTTGGGCTCCGCCATCAGCCCGCGGCCGATCGCCAGCATCTGCTGCTCGCCGCCCGACAGGGTGCCGGCGTTCTGGCCTTGCCGCTCCGCGAGCTTTGGAAACAGCGCGAATACCCGTGTGCGATTGTCGTCGCGGCGTGTGCGGGCGCGATAGCCGCCGAGATCGAGGTTCTCCCGCACCGTCATGTTGGGAAAGATGCGGCGGCCTTCCGGCACGTGGATCAGGCCGCGCATGACAATGGCCACGGGGCTCTCGCGTTCGATCGCCGCCGCGCCGAAGCGGATCGAGCCGCGCCAAGGCCGCACCAAGCCGGAGATCGCCCGGTTGAGCGTGGATTTTCCGGCGCCGTTCGAGCCGAGCACCGCGACGATCTCGCCCGGGCCGACCGCGAGGTCGACGCCGCGCAGAACTTCGGTGCCGCCATAACCGGCGTGCAATCCGCTGATGGAAAGGAGCGGCTCAGCCACCGGCCCCTCCCCCGGCGGCCAGCCGGCCGGCCGCGCCGTGGCCGAGATAGGCTTCGACGACGCGTGGATTGCCGACGATGTCCTGCGCCGAGCCTTCGGCGATGATGCGGCCTTCGACCAGCACGTATACATGCTCCGCCAGACTCATCACCGCCTGCATGACGTGCTCGATCATGACGATGGTAATGCCGCGATCGCGGATGGCGTGGATCACCGGCACTACGTCGCGGATCTCCGACGGGTTGAGGCCGGCGAGCACCTCGTCCAGCAGCAGCAGGCGCGGCTCGATGGCCAACGCGCGCGCCAGCTCGAGCCGCTTGCGCCCCGACACGGTAAGATTGGCGGCCGGACGGTCGAGCATGTCGGCCAAGCCCACCATGCGGGCGACATCGGCCGCCGCTGCGAGCGCCTCCGCCCGCGCCGGACGGTTCAGATGCGCGCCGACGGCGATGTTCTCGTGCACGGTCAGCCCGATGAACGGCTGGACGATCTGGAAGGTGCGCGCGATGCCGCGGCGCGCCAGACGATGCGGCGGCATGCCAGTGATATCCATGCCGTCATAGACAATGCGGCCCTCCGTCGGCGGCAGGAAGCCGGCGACGATCGAGAACAGCGTCGTCTTGCCAGCGCCGTTCGGGCCGATCAATGCGGTGATGCGGTGGGTCTCGGCCACAAACGAGGCGCGATCGACGGCGAGCAAGCCGCCGAAGCGCTTGGACACGTTCTCGATCCGCAGTAAGGTGTCAGCCATGGCCGCGATCCGGATTGGGTTTCGCGGCGGCCAGGGATGGCTTGAAGAAACCGCGCAGGTCCGCGATCAGACCGGCGATTCCGCGCGGCGCGAAGGCGATGACTAGAACCAGGACGCCGCCGTAGATCACGAGATCGAGGCCCGGGGCGTCGCCGGTCACCAGCTTGGTCAGCTCGCCCAGCGTCTTGACCACCAGCGCGCCCAGCAGCGGACCGAATACGGTGCCGATGCCGCCGATGATCGGTGCGAGCAAGGCTTCGACTGAAATCCATGGCCCGTAGGCGATGCCGGCATCGACGAACAGAAAATACTGCGCATAAAAGCCGCCGCCCGCGGCGGTGATCGCGGCCGAGATCGTCATGGCGCCAAGCTTGACCCGCATCGCATCGACGCCGAGCGCCGCCGCCGCATCCTCGTTCTCGCGCACGGCGACCAGGTAAGCGCCGAAGCGGCTGCCTTCGATCAAGCGGACCAGGATGAGCGAAACGGCGACCAGTCCCAGAATGATCCAGTAGAACGGCGCGCGGCTTTGGAACTGGAAGACCTCCGGCCGCAGGTCGAGCTTGATCAGCGTGCCGACGCCCGCGCCGGTCACCGGCGCGACGCTCGCCACGATGCGCAGCACCTCGGCGAAGGCGAGCGTGACCAGCGCGAAGTAAGACCCTTTCAGCCCCGAACGAAAGCTCAGCGCTCCGATCGCCGCGCCGACCAGCGCGCCGGCGGCGATCCCGATGCAGAATCCTACCCAGGCGTTGACGCCGTAGCGCATCTGCAGAATCGCGGTGACATAGGCGCCGGTACCGAAGAACGCCGAGTGGCCGAACGAATATTGTCCGCCGTAGCCGCCGAGCAGATTCCAGCCCTGCCCGACCAGCGCGATCAGCAGAGCCATCACAAGGAAATTGAGCACCACGTTGGAGGACGTGAACAGCGGCACCGCGGCAAGCGCCGCCACGGTGAGCCCGATCGGCGCCCATCCCTTCATGTCCGCGCTCCGAACAGCCCGCTGGGGCGGAACAGCAGCACCAGGATGAATATCAGAAAAATGCCGATCTGGCCGAGCGATTCGCCGAGGTAGAGGCCCGACAGGCTCTCCACCACGCCGATGAACAGGCCGCCGATCAGCGCGCCGGTGACCGAGCCCATGCCGCCCAGCACGACGATGGTGAAGGCGATCAGGACGAAAGCGTTGCCGGCGTGCGGGTTGACGTAATAGGTCGGGATCAGCAGGCAGGCCGCGATGGCGAGGCACGCGGTGCCCAGGCCGAAGGTCACGGCATAGACATGGGCGACGTCGATGCCGCAGAGCTCGGCACCCACTTTCTCCTTGGCCACCGCACGGATCGCCTTGCCGGTGTCGGTCCATTGCATGATCAGCCAGAGCACGAGCGCAACGACGATCACCGCGCCGAACGCGATCACCCGCGGCACGGCCAGGAATGCGATGCCGAGGTCGACCACATCGAAGGCGTAAGGAAGGTTGATGGTGCGGGTGTCGGCGCGAAACGCATAGAGCAGCGCGTTCTCGATCACGACGGCGAGGCCGAGCGTCACCAGCAGGATGTTGCGGTCCTCGCCACCCGAGGCCGGACCGATGATGAAGCGCTGCAGGGCGTAGCCCAGCACGAAAAACGCCGGCGTCAAGAGCAAAGCCGCGACATAGGGATCGAGGCCGAGCAGCCGGTGCGCGAAGAACGCGCCGAACATCGCCGCGGTTAGCAGCGCGCCGTGGGCAAAATTGATGATGTGCAGGACGCCGTAGATCAGCGTCAGCCCCAGTGCCACCAATGCGTAGACCGCGCCGGTCAACAACCCGTTGAGGATCGCGGGAACGAGGATGATCGGCGACAGCATGACGGGCTGTGGCGCGGGCGGTCGGCGGCTCCGGGTGGCGCCGCCAACACGCTTGCCGCGATCAGGCGCGCGGCATCGGGAACACCGCTTTCGCCGAGGCGAAGGCCGCCGGGAAGATCACCTGGATGTCGTTGCCGATCACTTGAGTGTTCACCGGCGCCGCGCCCTGGTTCTGGCCGTTGACGAACTTGGTCGGTCCGTACGGCATGACGTGGCCGGCGAAGGTCGAGCCTTCCAGCGCCGCAATGATCTTGGGACGATCGGCGCCGGCGGCGCGCTCGATCGCATCGGCGATCAAGAGGACGCAGGAGTAGTTCATGAACACCTCGTAGGTGTAGAACTCGCCCTTATCCTCGACCTTCTTCTTGAGCGCCGCGGACTTCGGATTGCGCGGATCGAACCAGTGATTGCAATCCATGATGTATTGCGCGGCTTCCGGGAACTCTTTGACGAACTTGTAGGACGAGGCAGCACCCCCGAGCACCGAATAGATGCCCTTCGGCCGCACGCGCTGCTGTTGCATCGTCCGCGCAAGCAGCACGTATTCGTTGTAGTAGTTCGCCGGAATGACGAGATCGGGGTTCTGCGCCCGGATCTTGAGCACCACGTTGTTGAAGTCGCGGGTCGGCGTCGGGTGCGGGATCGTCTCCAGCACCTGGAAGCCGCGGTCTGGAAGCTGGGTATTCAGGAGCTTGGCCAGCCCCGAGCCGAACGCGGAATCCTCGTGCACGATCATCACCGTCTTGGCGGTCTTGCCGACCTGCTCGTTGATGGTGACGAGGTTGTCGAGCGCGGTCTTGGCAATGACGCCGAAGCCTGGGCCGAACCGGAAGGTGTTCTTCAGGCCGCGGTTCACGATGGCATCAACGACGCCGACGTCCACCATGTACGGCAGATCGTAGCGCGCGGCGGTCTGGCTCGCGGCCAGGCAAATCGAGCTGCCATAGCCGCCGACGATTGCGGCAACCCCGGCGGAATTCATCTTCTCGACCTCGGCGCTGCCGCCTTCCGGCGTGGATTGCGCGTCGCCCAGAACCGCCTCGATCCTGGCGCCGCGGAGCGCCTTGATGCCGCCGCCGGCGTTGATCTCCTCGATCGCGAGGACGGCGCCGAGGCGGCCCTGCTGGCCGGAATAGGACAGCGCGCCGGACACCGGATGCAGCACGCCGAGCTTCACCGGTGCGCCTTGCGCACGCAGCACCGACGGCGCGCCGATGGTCGCGGCGACGGCACCGAGCGCCGAGGTTTGCAGGAAACGGCGGCGGCTGACGCGAACCAATCGATTCATGGAACCCCTCCCTCTGAACTCAGCCTCGAGACTAACATTGGTCGGCGCTGGCGTTCTATATTATCCTCGTTCCAGGTGTAAAAATGGCGTCTTTTCCGGCATGAACCAACCCGAAACCCTGTTCGACAAGCTTTGGGCCACCCACGAAATCGCGCGCCGCGAGGACGGCGACGCGCTGCTCTGGGTCGACCGGCACTACGTGCACGAGGGCTCGTTCCACGCCTTCAGCCGGCTCAAGGAGCGCGGCGTCCCGGTCGCCGAGCCCGGCCTGACCTTCGGCGTCGCCGACCATTACGTGCCGACCCGCGGGCCGCGGCGCGCCATCGCCAATCCCGAGATCGCGCGCATGGTTCGCCAGGTCGAGGAGAACACCGCGGCGCACAACGTCACCCTGTTCGGGCTCGACGACCCGCGGCAGGGCATCGTGCACGTGGTCGGGCCCGAACAGGGGCTGACCCTGCCCGGCCTGCTGATCGTGTGCGGCGACAGCCACACCTCGACGCATGGCGCGCTCGGCGCCTATGCCTTCGGGATCGGCGCCTCCGAGGTCGCCCATGTGCTGATGACGCAGACGATCTGGCAGAAGAAGCCCAAGCGCATGCGGGTGACCGTCGACGGCAAGGTTGCCCCTGTCATCACCGCCAAGGACATCGTGCTCGCCATCATCGCCCACATCGGCGCCGACGGCGCGACCGGCTGCGCCATCGAATTTACCGGCTCGGCGATCCGCGACCTCTCGATGGATGGCCGGCTGACGCTCTGCAACATGTCGATCGAGGCCGGCGCGCGCTGCGGCATGGTCGCGCCCGACGCAACGACATTCGACTATCTGCGCGGCCGTCCCTATGCGCCAAAAGGCGCGGATTTTGATCGGGCGGTCGAGGTGTGGTCGAAACTCACCACCGACGATGGCGTTCCGTTCGACAAGGAGGCCACGCTCGACGCCGGGGCCATCGCCCCGACCGTGACCTGGGGAACCAGTCCCGAGGACGCGCTTCCGATCGACGCTCATGTGCCCGATCCGGCGCGCGAGCCGGACGAGGACCGCGCGCGTTACCTGCGCGGCGCGCTCGAATACATGGGCATCGCGCCCGGCCAGAAGCTGACCGACGTCGCGGTCGACCGCGTCTTCATCGGCTCCTGCACCAATTCGCGCATCGAGGATCTGCGAGCGGCGGCGGCCGTGCTGGCGGGCCGCACCAGCAAGGTGCCAGGGCTGGTGTCGGCGGGCTCGTCGCTGATCAAGCAGCAGGCCGAGCAGGAAGGCCTCGACCGCATCTTCCGCGACGCCGGGCTCGAATGGGGCGAGTCCGGCTGCTCGATGTGCGTCGGCATCAACGGCGACCTGGTGGCGTCCGGTGAGCGCTGCGCGTCCACCACCAACCGCAACTTCCGCGGCCGCCAGGGTCCCGGCGCCCGCACCCATCTGATGTCGCCGGCGATGGTCGCGGCCGCCGCGGTCACCGGGCGGCTCGCCGATGTACGGCCGCTGATGGCCGGGCGGAAGGTTTGAACATGGAAAAATTCACCCGCCTGACCGCCACCGCCTGCCCGATCAACGCGGCCAACCTGAACACCGACCAGATCCTGCCGGCGCGCTATCTCAAATGGCCACGCTCGGCCGGCATCGGCAAGGTGCTGTTCCAGGACCTGCGCTTCGACGGCGAAGGCCGCGAGCAGCCGGACTTTCCGCTCAACCGCCCGGCCTGGCGCGACGCCAGGATCGTGGTCGGCGGCCGCAACTTCGGCTGTGGCTCGTCGAGAGAGGCTGCGGTCTATGCACTTTACGACTACGGCATCCGTTGCGTGATAGCGCCGTCCTACGGCGACATCTTTTCGGGCAACGCGATCCAGAATGGATTGCTCACGGCCATGGTATCCGACGAGGACGATGCGGCGCTGATGGCTGCGCTCGAAGCGGTCCCCGACCAGCCGGTGACGGTCGATCTCGAGCAGCAGATCATTCTGTGCGGCAATAAAATCTATCCGTTCACGATAGATCCGGTCCGCCGCATGCGGCTGCTCAACGGCTGGGATGACATCGCGCTCACCGAAAGCTATCGCGATCAGATCTTGGCGTTCAAAAGCGCCGACCGGGCGCGCCGGCCGTGGGCCGTCCCGAGCACCTCCGCGACATGAGTCACCCGCCACATGTCGTGATCGCCGGCGCCGGTCCCATCGGGCTGACCGCGGCGCTGCTGCTGGGCAGCAAGGGCATCCGCGTCACCGTGCTGGAGGCCGACGACAAGATTTCCGACGCGCTACGCGCCTCGACCTGGCATCCGCCGACGCTCGACATGCTGGCGTCCTACGGAATCACCGATCGCATGCTGGCGGCGGGCCTGCTCTGCCCGAGTTGGCAGATCCGCATGCACCCGTCCGGCGACCGCGCGGTGTTCGACCTGTCCGTGCTCCAGGGCGAGACCGATCATCCCTATCGGCTGCAGTACGAGCAATCCAAGTACGGCCACTTGGTGCTGGATGCGCTCCGAGCCCTGCCGAGCGTCACGATCCAGTTCTCGACCGCGGTGACCGGCCTTGAGCAGACCGCTGACGCGGTGCAGGTTCAGGCCCAGTCGCAAGGCGAAGAACAAATATTCACCGCCGACTACGCAATCGGCGCGGACGGCGCGCGCAGCGCGGTGCGCAAGGCGATCGACGTGGAGCTTTCCGGCGACATCTATCCCGAGACCACGATCCTCGCGACCACGCTGTTCCCCTTCCATGAGCGGCTGGAGGGCCTATCCAACGTCTCCTATTGCTGGAAGCCGAGCGGGACCTTCAGCCTGCTGCGCCTGCCCGGCGTCTGGCGTGCCAGCTTGTACGCGCGCGAGGGTCAGACCATCGAGCAGGCGCTGACCGACGAGGGATTGCAGGATTTGCTCCACGACATCATCCCGGATGCCGGGCCGATCGACGTGCTGGAGAGCCGGCCCTATCGCATCCACCGCCGCCTGGCCTCGACCTACCGCAAGGGCCGGGTTTTCCTGGCCGGCGATGCCGCGCATCTCAACAGCCCCTCGGGCGGCATGGGAATGAATGGCGGCCTTCATGATGCCTTCAATCTCATCGAGAAGTTGGTCTCTGTCTTGCAAGAAGGCACGGACGAACGCGTGCTCGACCGCTACGAGCGGCAGCGCCGCCCGATTGCCGAGGAGGAGATCATCCAGCAGTCGCACCGCAACCGCACCCGCATGCAGGAGCGCGATCCGGAGCGGCGGCGCGACATGCTGAAGGACTTGCAGCGCACGATCGACGATCCGATCAAGCTCAAGGCCTACCTGATGAAATCCTCCATGATCGATGGGCTGCGGCGCGCTGCGGCGACGGAATAAAAGGATTGCGGCCGATGATGTCGATGGTTTTGGGATTCAAGCGAATGCGGCGGACACTGGCCGCGATCGGCGCGTCGGCGCTGCTGGCGGCTGTTGTCACCGGCTCCGCCCATGCGCAGTCGGCCTATCCGTCGCGCCCGATCACGCTATTGGTGCCGTTCGCAGCAGGCGGCAGTTCGGATGTCGTGATGCGGCTGGTGAGCGCGAAGGTCGCCGAAAGCATCAAGCAGACCATTGTGATCGACAATCGGCCGGGCGGCGGCGGCAACGTCGCGTCGCTGGCGCTCAAGAACGCGACGCCGGACGGCTACACGCTGGCGATGGGTCACACCGGCACCCACGCCATCAACGCCACACTCTATCCCGACCTGAAGTTCGATCCGATCAAGGACTTCCAGCCGATCACGGCGTTGATCTCGTTCAACAACATCCTGCTCGTTCCGGAGGCGAGCCCGGCGAAATCGGCCGCAGAACTGGTGGCATTCGCGAAATCCAAGTCGGACGGCCTGACTTATGGCTCGCAGGGGGTCGGCGCTGGCGGACATCTGCTGGGCGTGATCCTCGCCAAGCAGACCGGCATCAAGCTCGTGCATGTACCGTATCGCGGCGTGGCTCCGGCGGTGGCCGACATGGTGGCGGGTCGCGTGGACATGATGTTCTCGTCCTACCTCACCGCGTCGCCCCACATCCAAAGCGGCAAGCTCCGTATGCTTGCCATCGCCGGCGCGCACCGGCATCCGCGGATTCCGGAGGTGCCGACCATGACCGAGGCGGGATTTCCCGGCGTCGAGATGGAGCAGTGGTTCGGCCTGTTCGCACCTGCAGGGACGCCGGAGCCGATCGTGCGGCGGCTCAACCGCGAATTCGTCGCGGCGTTGCAGAGCGACGACGTCAAGAAGGTGCCGCTTCCCCAAGGCTCGAACATCATCCCCGGCACGCCGGAGAACCTTGCCGCACGGGTCGCGCGCGACATCGTCGCGCTCGGCAAAGTCGTCAAGGATTCCGGCGCAAAGCCTTCGGAATAACATGTCGCTTGAATACGCCTCGCGCGGCCTGGTCGGCATGCTGACCCCGCAGGCCAACACCACGGTCGAGCCGGAGTTCAATCTGCTTTGGCCGCCGCGCGTCGCCATGATCAACGCCCGGCTGATAAGCGACAAGCCGACAATGGACGCGAGGCTTGTGGATTATTTCGCCAACTACGGCACGGCGCTGCGGCAGTTCGCCAATGCGCCGCTGAAGTCGGCGGCCGCCGCCTGCACCGGCGCGTCCTATTTGGCGGGCCGCGAGCGCGAGGCGAGCCTGGTGGCGGAGCTATCGGCGCGCCACGGCTATGCGTTCATAACGGCAGCGTTGGCGGTGGTCGATGCGCTGACGGTGCTGAAGGTGAGCCGGATCGGTCTCGTCTCGCCCTACCCCGCCGCGCTCGACCAGGCCAGCGTTGCCTATTGGCGGAGCCACGGCTTCGATCCTGTCGAGATTGCCAATGTGTTCAACACCGAAAGCGCCTTCCATCCGATCTACAGCCTCGAAGGATCGGCCGCCACACAGGCGCTTTGCTCGCTTGAACGCAAATCGCTCGACGCGATCGTCATGCTCGGCACCGGCATGCCGACGCTGGCGCCGATCGCCGAAACCATTGGATGGTCGGGCGCGCCGGTGATGTCGTGCAACCTGTGCCTGGCCTGGCGGGTTGTCGAAGCGCTGGACGATCAGCCGCCGCGCGCCACGACGCTGGAGCCCTGGCTGCGCGGCGAAGGCTGGGTGGACCGGCTGAAGGCGCAGCAGCAGTCCTAATCCGGCGTCGCGCCGGACTGACGGACGATGGGCGCCCAGCGCTGGACGTCCTCGCGCACGAAGGCCGCGAAATCCGCCGCGCTGTTGCCGACCGGCGAGGCGCCTTCGTTCTGAAGCTGCTCGCGCAGCTTGGCGCCCTTCAGCGCGCCCGCGATCGTCGCGTTCAGCTTGTCGGTGACGGCGGCCGGAAGCTTCGCCGGCCCAAACACGCCGAACCAGGCGGTCGACTCGAAGCCGGGCACGACCTCGCCGATCGCCGGCAGATCCGGAAACACCGGCTGCCGCTGCGCGGTGGTGACGCCATAGGCCCGCAGATTTCCGGCGCGCACCTGCGTCGTGCCAATCACCAAGCTGATGAACATGAGATCGACCTGACCGCCGAGCACATCGGTCAGAGCCGGCGAGGTGCCCTTGTAAGGCACATTGAGGATGCGCACGCCGGCCATCATCTTGAACTGGTCGCCGGCCAAATGCAGCGACGATCCGATCCCGCCGATCGCGATGGTCAGCGCTTCCGGTTTGGCCTTGGCAAGCGCGATGAGCGATTGGAGATTGGACGCGGCGACCTTGGGATGCCCGACCAGCAGGCTCGGCACCGTCGCGATCATGCTGATCGGCGTGAAGTCCGCGACCGGATCGAACGGCAGCTTCGGATAAAGCGTGGCGTTGATGGTGTGGCTGGTGAAGCTGACCAGTAGCGTATAGCCATCAGGCGGCGCTTTCGCGACCGCATCGGCCGCCAGATTGCCGCCAGCGCCAGGCCGGTTCTCGACCAGCACCGGCCGTCCCATTGCTACCGTCATCTCCTGCGCAATCGCCCGCGCCATCGTGTCTGTGGTGCCGCCCGCCGACGCGCCGACCATGAGCTTGATCGGCCGCGATGGATAATTCACCCCCTGTGCGGCGCTTGACGGCGCCAGCATGACAGCGGCGGCCAGAACTCCGATAGCCGCAACGACGGCGCCGCAAACCCTATTCATCCGACACTTCTCCGACTGTCGAGAGGCAAAGGGTCGTCCAATTTTTCTGCAAACGCAAGACTTGGCGAAGTGGCGCGCTGATAGCCGCGGCGTCAATATGCCGGGCTTGAGCGTTTTACGGCGTCATCAGTGCCGGAAAGCCCGCTATCTGGTGTGCGCGATCCTCATCTCCACCATGATCTTTGCCTTATAAGCCGAGAAAGCTGGCGTGATCAGACTTTCGATTGAGCGCGGGCGAGGGAGATTCACGGCAATCTCGCGCGTGATCTTTCCCGGCCGGGCCGACATCATACAGATGCGGTCCGCCAAGAGGATCGTCTCATCGATGTCGTGGGTGACAAACAACACGGTGGCGACGAGAACGCGATGCTCACGTTCAGGAACGCCACAGGCGTAAATTTGAGCTGGCCCCGGTTTCTTTGGACACCACATTGTCCACTGGAACCGAGAAGGAATGGCCCTCATGAAGGACAGTTATCTTGAATC
>CAMDEB010000025.1 GCA_945893085.1 Rhodoplanes serenus
TCGAAGAACGAGGCCCTGTTTTCCCCGTTCCGTTATGCCCCAACATAGGGAAGACAACTGAAGATCGGCTTAAATTGTAGAATAAAGATTAGGTTTATCCGCGATAGCGAACAGACGGTACCGATCAATTTCGAAATTGATGAACTGCCTTTACAATCGATTCACCTTGGCCGCACGCGCTGTTCTGCTTTGGGACGACAAACGCCGCAAATGAACGATGCGCCCTGCCCCATGTCATCCGCAACGGTCAGATGAACGGCCGGCGCGCCCGCTGCTGCGACTGCTCATAGCCGGCGATCTGCACCAGCGCGTCACGGTCAAGGATCTCGAACAGCCTGTCCTTCCAGCGCATCGACCTGGTCGCCGCGAGCCGCTTCAGCGTCTTGTTGGTATGCACCAGAGACATGCCGAGCGTGTCGGCGATGTGTTGTTGGGTGAACGGAAACTGAATCGTGCTGGCTTTGGTCAGCCCGACCTCTTCGGCGCGGATGAAGAGGTGCAGCAGCAGGGAGGCGGTGCGTTCGAGCGCGGTCCGGCGGCCGACATTGAGCAGGTTCTCGTCGAGGATCTGCTCTTCGCGCGCCGCGAGCCACGTCACGTCGAAGGCGAGCGCGGGATGGCCGCTGTAGAGCCCCCACAGCTTCTCGCGGGGAAACACGCACAGCAGCATGTCGGTGAGCGCCTCGACCGAATGCTGCATCTCGTCGGTGACGGAACCCTGCAGGCCGAGAAAATCCGCCGGCATGGAGTAGTTGAGAATCTGCCGGCGTCCGTCCGCCAGCGTCTTGTGGCGGAAGGCCCAGCCCGACAAAATCGTATAGAGATGCGCGCTGTTGGTGCCTTGCAGGAGCAGATTGGTGCCGGCGTCGACGTGCAGCTCGCCGGATTTGAAATTGGAGACGAAATCCAGCTCCTCGGGCGTGAAGTCGCGCAGCACCGGCTTGCCGCGCAACGGACACTTCTCGCAGGGAACCTTGCGTCCGGTTGGCGCCACCGCAATAGCCACTAGGGTCTCCTGCAATTCATTCTAAAAATGCGCGGAATAGAACGCCCGGCTCCGACGGATTGTTCCATCAAGCGCCACGCACGAAGCGGATGATGCCGGAGAAATCCCGCCCCGCCTCCCCGCTGTCCACATATTTCGCGTAGATCTTGGCTGCATCGGCGCCGAGCGGCGTGGTCGCGCCGGCTGCATTCGCGGCGTCCTGTGCGAGCTTCAAGTCCTTCAGCATCATCGCCGCGGTGAACCCGGCCTGGTAGTCGCGGTTGGACGGCGACGTCGGCACCAGTCCCGGCACCGGGCAATAGCTCGTCAGCGACCAGCACTGGCCGGACGACTTCGACGAGATGTCGAACAGCTTCTGCGCGTCGAGGCCGAGCTTCTCCGCCAGCACGAAGGCTTCCGACACCGCGATCATCGACACGCCGAGAATCATGTTGTTGCAGATCTTGGCGACCTGGCCGTTGCCCGGCCCGCCGGCGTGGACGACGGTCTTGCCCAGCGTGTCCAGAATGGGCTTGGCGCGCGCGAACGCCGCATCGCTGCCGCCGACCATGAAGGTGAGCGTTGCCGCCTGAGCGCCGCCGACGCCGCCGGACACCGGCGCATCCAGCATGGCGAGACCCTTGTCCTGCGCCGCCGCCGCGACCGCGCGCGCGCTTGCGACGTCGATGGTGGAGGAATCGATCAGCAGCGTGTCTCGCCCGGCCGCGGCCAGCACGCCGTCGGGCCCGAGATAGACCTCGCGCACCTGCGCGCCCGCCGGCAGCATGGTGATCACGACATCGGCCCCGGAGGCCAGCGCGTTGATGCTGCCAGCCGCCGTGCCGCCGGCCGCCACCAGCTTGTCGACCTGCGATTTGCTGATGTCGAGGCCGGCAACCGCGTGCCCTGCCTTGATCAGGTTCTGCGCCATCGGCAGGCCCATGTTGCCGAGCCCGATGAAGCCGATCCTTGCCATGCCCGTCTCCCAGCCTCGCTATTTCTTTTCGATACCGGCGGCTTTGGCAAGTTCGACGGCGAGCGGCGTTTCCTTGGCAATCCGGGCGTCGAACGCGGCTGTCGTCTCGATGAGCGAGTCGACGCCCATCTTGGAAAACCTCTCCTGGGTCGCGGGGTCGTTCAACGCCTTCACCGCCTCGGCGTGGATCTTGTCCACGACCGGGCGCGGCGTTTGTTTTGTCACCAGCGCTCCAATCCAGAACTCAAAATCGGAGTTCGGGAAGCCCGCTTCGATCGTCGTCGGCACGTCCGGCAGGGCCGAGGCTCGCTTGCTGCTGCTCACCGCGAGCGGGATCAGCTTGCCCTCGCGGATCAGCGGCATCGCCGGCGTCAGCGGGCAGAAATACACGTCCACCCGACCACCCATGATCTCTGTCAGCGCCTCCGGCGCGCCACGGAACGGAACGAGCTGGCCGCTAAAGCCGGCCGCCATGCGGAAGCGTTCCATGGTGAGGTGCGGCGGCGATCCGATGCCGGCCGCGGCATAATTCAGCGAACCCGGCTTGGCCTTGGCGGCGGCCACCAGATCCTTGAGGGTCTTGATGTTCTTGTCCGGCGAGATCACCAGGACCAGCGGCACGTTGCCGAGCGGCGTGATGCCCGAAAAATCCTTCACCGGATCCCACGCCATCGCCTGGATGGCTGGGGTGGTGATGAGCGAGTTGGAATGAACCAGGATGGTGTGGCCGTCGGCATCGGCGGACTTGACCGCGTTGATGGCGATCGTGCCGCCGCCGGCCGGCCGGTTTTCCACCACGGCCGGTTGACCGACCTGCTTCGATACCTGCTCGAACACGACGCGCGAAACGAGGTCAACGGCACTGCCGGCGCTAAATGGTACGATCACCCGGATTGTCTTGGTCGGCCATTCGGCCGCTCGCGCCGGGCCCATGTCCGTCATCGACCATCCAGCCGTCGCGGCAAGCGAGCCGACACCTGCCTTGAGAACGTCACGACGATTCATGTGATCCTCCAACGATACCCGCATTCCGGCTGTTCATTGTTGCACCGTCGCCGGCTGCCGACAATGTCTAGGCGCGTCACTGCGGATGTTCGCGCGCCGACTGGATCGCCAGGAAGAGGTAGCTGCAGAGCAGCACGCCCTCGATCACCACGACGAACAGCCGGCCGCCATAGACCTGCGGAAAGAACACTTCGACCGCCGCCAACGACACGCAGGCCGTGAGCCACACCACCGCACCCCAGGCGGCCGCAAGCCACAGCCCGACCGCCGCCACGAGATCGATCACGGCAAAGAAGATGGTCGCCGTCTGCCACGGCAGCGGCTGGGTCTCGAAGCCCTCCTCCGGACCGCCGATGCCGCAGACCAGCGCCCAGTGATACAGTCCCTTGAGCATCGAGAGCGCGGCCATCACCCGCAAGAACAGCAGCAGACGTGCGGTCCAGCGGCCGTCGGCGGTCTTCTCCGCCTCGGCATGAACCGGCTCCATGTTGCGCGGATCGGAGGCATGGGGCTCGGTCACGACAGCACCAGCTCTTGCGATCCCAGCGGAGCGAAATGCCGCTCGACCTCCGCGCGCGTGACCTCGGCAAGCGTGGCGGGCAGCCAGCGCGGCGCGTTGTCCTTGTCGACGATCACCGCGCGCACCCCTTCGTAGAAGTCGTGGCCGTGGATGATGCGCGACACTATGCGGAATTCCGTCTGCATGCACGCATCGAATGCCAGTTCCCTCCCCACTCGCATCTGCTCGAGCGCGATCTTCAAGCTGGTGGGCGATTTCGTCCAGATCGTCGCGGCAGTGGCGGCGGCAAACGCCGCATCCGCGCCGGCGGCATTCGCCTCGCGATCGAGCGCGGACAGAATGTCTTCGACGCGATCGCCCTTGAACAGCCGATCGATGCCGGCGCGGCGCGACACGATCGGGGCGTCGGCGACCGGATCGGAAAAGGCCGCAAGCAAGGCATCGACCGAAACCGCGCCGCACAGCGCGTCGCGCAACTCCGGAAACCGCGCCGACGCCACACGATGGGTCGCGATCGATGCGACGACGCCGTCGGCGGCGTTGAGCCGCTCGCCGGTCAGTGCGCAATAGGCGCCGAGCTCACCCGGCAACCGCGGCAGGAACCACGTTGCGCCGACATCGGGAAAGAAGCCGATGCCGACCTCGGGCATGGCGAACACGAAGCGGTCGCCGGCGACGCGGTGCGAGCCGTGCACCGAGATGCCGACTCCACCACCCATGACGATGCCGTCGATCAGCGCCACATACGGCTTCGGATACCGCTTGATCAGCGCATTGAGGACATACTCCTCGCGCCAGAATGGCAACGCTTCCTGCTGTCGCCCGGCCTTGCCCAGATCGGTGAGCGCACGGATGTCGCCGCCGGCGGAAAACGCGCGCTCGCCCGCCGCCGAAATCACCACGCGGGTGACCGCCGGGTCGCCCGCCCAGCCGGCGAGATTGTCCGCGAGCGCGCGCACCATCGGAAGCGTCACCGCGTTGAGCGCCTTCGGCCGGTTGAGCGTGACCAGACCTGCGACGCCGCGCCGTTCGAACAGGATGTCCGGTTCGGGAGAACTCATGGCGAGACAGCTATCGGGGAGCGCGGAGGCTTGCAACGCCGAAGACCCGAAAACCCTCGTTCGGGTCAAATAACGGAAGGCCGCACCCGAACAAATCCGCGCATTGCGCGTTGTATCGAGCCGGGAACGCGAGAACCCATGTTCGACCAAAATTCAGATCCGAGGGTGCAGAAGGCGCTGGTCCGGCGCTATTGGCAGGCGGCAAAAGGATTCTGGACCGGCGAGCAGCGCCGCATCGCTTGGCTGATGACCGCCGGACTGATCGGGCTCGTGATTCTCCAGCTCGCGATCAGCTACCGGATCAACGTATGGAATAGGGAAATCTTCGACGCGCTGGAAAAGAAGGATGGCTCGGCCGTTCTCTTCCAATCGGCGATCTTCATTCCCATGGCGGCCATCAGCATCGCCATCGCGGTCATGGTGGTGTGGGCGCGCATGCGCACGCAGCGGCGCTGGCGCGCCTGGTTTACCGAGCATGTCGGCGATCGTTGGCTGAACGACGGACGATATTACCAGCTCAATCTCATCAAGGGCGAACACCAGAATCCGGAGCATCGCCTCACCGAAGACATGCGCATCGCGACTGAAGCGCCGGTCGATCTGGCGGTCGGCATCCTGACGGCGTTCCTGACGTCGATAACCTTCATCGGCGTGCTGTGGTCGGTCGGCGGCAGCCTGCCCCTGCCGTGGGGCGGCGGCGAAATCGTCATTCCGGGCTATCTGGTCATTGCGGTCGTGATCTATTGCATCATCATCAGCACCGGGATGATGTTTATCGCCCGCAGCTTCGTGCCGACCGCGGAGGCCAAGAATCAGTCCGAGGCGGAATTCCGCTACGCGCTGACCCGCCTGCGCGAGAATGGCGAAAGCATCGCCATCCTCGGCGGCGAGAAGGAAGAACGCGCCGGGCTCTCCCAACTCCTTGGCAATCTGATGCGGGCCTACAACAAGCTCGCCGGGCAATACATGCGCACCATGTTCGTCTCTCACGGCAATTACATCATTGCCTCCGTGATCCCGATCATGCTTTGCGCACCGAAATATCTGGCCGCCACCATGACGCTCGGCCAGGTGATGCAGGCGACCGCGGCATTCATCCAGGTGCAATACGCCTTCAACTGGATCGTCGACAATTATCCGCGGCTTTCCGAATTCACCGCATCGGCGCGGCGCGTAGCCAACCTGCTGGTCTCGCTCGACCGGCTGGACAAGGCCGAGGTCACCGCCATCAAGCGCGGCGATGCCGAAGGCGCCGCGCTTCGGCTGAAGGGGGTTTCGGTTGAACTGACCGATGGCACCGTGGTGATCGACGACGCCGACGTGGTCATCCAACTGGGTGAAAAGGTGCTGCTGGCCGGCGATTCCGGCTCGGGCAAGAGCACATTGGTGCGCGCGATCGCGGGCTTGTGGCCGTGGGGCGAAGGCGAGATCTCGGTGAAGCCCGGCGCCAAGCTCTTCATGATGCCGCAGCGCCCATACATCCCGCTCGGAACGCTTCGCCGAGCGGCGAGCTATCCGCAATCCGCCGACAGCATCGATGATGCGGCGCTGCGCGAGGCCCTTAAGCAGGTCGGACTGGAACATGTGATCGAGCGCCTCGACGAGGAGAATGCATCCTGGGACCAGGTTCTCTCCGGAGGCGAAAAGCAACGGCTCGCCTTTGCGCGCCTGCTCCTGGAAAAGCCTGACATCGTGATCATGGACGAGGCCACCTCCGCGCTCGACACCGAGAGTCAGGCCAAACTGATGACCATGATCGGTGAAAAACTACCAAAGCTTGCGGTGATCAGCGTCGGGCACCGCGCAGAGCTCGAGCAATTTCACGAGCGAAAGCTGAACCTGGTGAAGCGCGAAGGTGGCGCGCGCCTCGTGGCCGGCGACATTGTCGCCCCGCCGATCACCGTGGTCGGAATGCTGATGAAGCGCTGGCGCGGTCCGCGCGAGGCCAAGGTCGAAATCCCGGGGGCGGCCGCTTCGACCAATCAGCCACGCCGCTGACCACGATCTGCGTTTGGTTCAACGCCCAGAGATAGGCCGCCGTGGCAGCCGTGCCGAGCGCGCTCCGTCCGGCGTGCAAAAATGGCTGCGCCCGCGAACAGCGCAGCGCCAACAAGAGCCAAGTGACCCATCATGTCAGTTGTCCAGCAGGTCGCGGCTGACGATCAGCCGCATTACCTCGTTGGTGCCTTCCAATATCTGGTGCACGCGCACGTCGCGCAACACGCGCTCGATCGGATGGTCGCGCAGGTAACCGTAACCGCCGTGGAGCTGCAGGCAACCGTTGACGATCTCGAAACCGGAGTCGGTCGCAAGCCGCTTCGCCATGGCGGCGAGCCGCGTGCCGCCGGGCTCGCGGTTGCTCACCGCCACTGCGGCGCGGCGCACCATCAAGCGCGCCGCTTCCAGCTCGGTGGCATAATCCGCCACGCGGAAGCGCAAGGCCTGGAACTCCGAGAGCTTCGAGCCGAATTGCTTGCGCTCGCGCATGTATTCGATGGTGCGGTCGAGGCAGAACTGGGCGCCGCCGATCGAGCAGGCCGCGATGTTGAGCCGGCCGCCATCGAGACCTGCCATGGCGATCTTGAAGCCGTCACCCTCCTGGCCGATCAGGTTCGCCGCCGGCACGCGGCAATTCTCGAACATCACCATGGCGGTCGGCTGCGACTTCCAGCCGAGCTTCTTCTCCTGCGCGCCGTACGACAGTCCCGGCGTGCCCTTCTCGACCACGATGCAGGAGATGCCCTTCGGTCCGGACGCGCCGGTGCGGACCATGCAGACGTAGATATCGGAGACGCCGCCGCCGGAGATGAACGCCTTCGAGCCGTTGAGCACATAGTGGTCGCCGTCGCGCTGCGCGCGGGTCTTCAGGCTCGCGGCATCCGAGCCGGAGTCCGGCTCGGTCAGGCAATAGCTCGCGAAGTGCTCCATGGTGCAGAGCTTGGGCAGGAAATTCTTGCGCTGAAGCTCGCCACCGAAGCCGTCGATCATCCAGGCCGCCATGTTGTGGATCGAGATATAGGCCGCGGTCGAGGTGCAGCCCTGCGCCAGCTCCTCGAAGATGATCGTGGCATCGAGCCGCGTCAGCGCGGAGCCGCCGACGTCGTCTTTGACGGTGATACCGCCGAAGCCGAGCGCCGCGGCCTTGCGCAGCGCCTCGACCGGAAAGGTCTCGTTCTCGTCCCAGGCGCGCGCATGCGGCATCATCTCGTCGCGGGCGAACTGCCGCGCGGTGGCCTGGAAGGCGCGCTGGTCCTCGGTGAGATCGAAATCCATTCGCAACTTGTCACCCCCGGGCTTGACCCGGGGGTCCATCTGTCCTCGAACACGTCAAGACGCTATGATGGATTGCCGGCTCAAGCCCGGCAATGACGAAGGTGGTATGTTGCATGGCGATCAAATACGGCCATCCGATCGAATCCCGCGTGCGTTTCGCCCCGGTAGAGACCTCGGCCAAGACTGCGCCCGCGCTCGACCTCGCCACCCGCCTGCGGCGCAACCGCCGCAGCGACTGGGCGCGGCGCATGGTGCGCGAAAACGTGCTTTCCACCGATGACCTGATCTGGCCGCTGTTCGTGACCGAAGGCCGCAGCGCGCCGGTCTCGTCGATGCCGGGGGTGGAGCGGCTCTCGGTCGACGACATGGTGCGCGCGGCCGAGCAGGCCGCCAAGCTGACCATCCCCTGCATCGCCATCTTCCCCTACACCGAGCCCAAGCTGCGCGACGAGAACGGCAGCGAGGCGCTCAACCCGGAAAACCTGGTCTGCCAGGCGATCCGGGCGATCAAGAAAGCGGTGCCGGAGATCGGCGTGCTGTGCGACGTGGCGCTCGATCCCTACACCAGCCATGGCCACGACGGACTGATGCGCGACGGCATTATCCTCAACGACGAGACCGTGGCTGTGCTGGTGAAGCAGGCGCTGGTCCAGGCCGAGGCCGGCTGCGACATCATCGCCCCCTCCGACATGATGGACGGCCGCGTCGGCGCCATCCGTTCCGGTCTCGATGCGGCGGGGTTCATCGACGTGCAGATCATGTCGTATGCCGCCAAATACGCCTCGGCGTTTTATGGACCATTCCGCGATGCGGTCGGCTCCTCGGCAACGCTCGTCGGCGACAAGCGCACCTACCAGATGGATCCTGGCAATTCCGACGAGGCGTTGCGCGAGGCCGAACTCGACATCGCCGAGGGCGCCGACATGATCATGGTCAAGCCCGGCCTGCCCTATCTCGATATTCTCACGCGCCTCAAGGATGCGTTCGGCGTGCCGACCTTCGCCTATCAGGTGTCCGGCGAATACGCGATGCTGATGGCGGCGGCGCAGAACGGCTGGCTCGATGGCGACAAGGCGATGATGGAAAGCCTGATCGCCTTCAAGCGCGCCGGCGCCGACGGCGTGCTGACCTATTTCGCGCCGCGGGTGGCGGAAAAGCTGAAGCAGCTCTGACGCCGCATGATCTGGTGCCGCTTTCAAAAAGACGAACGCGCGTCATTCGGCATTGTCGAAGGCGACACGGTCACTGCTGTCAACGGCAATCCATTTTCTGACTATACGCCGACCTCGAACAAGCATCGGCTCGCCGACGTGAAGCTGCTGGTGCCGGTCATGCCGCCGACGTTCTATGCCATCGGCTCGAACTACCACGACCATGTCGTTGGACGCGCCAAGGTCAAAGGCAACGAGCCGAAATTCTATAAGTCGCCGCGCGTCGGCTATCGCGCCAACAGCGCGCTCCTCGCCACCGGCGAGGCCATCGTAAAGCCGAAGGACGCAGGGCCCAAATTCGAATACGAAGGCGAGCTGGTCGCGGTGATCGGCAAGATCATGCGCAACGTCTCGCCGCAGGAGGCCACCCAAGGCATCTTCGGCTGGACCATCGGCAACGACGTGACCGAGCGCGACTGGCAGCGCGACGATCCGACCAACCTGCGCGGCAAGAACGCCGACAGCTTCAAGCCGATGGGGCCGTGGATCGCAACCGGGATCGAGCCGCGCGACATGACCACCAACATCCAGCTCAACGGCAAGACCGTGCATTCGTTTCCGACCGGCAACATGCTGTTCAGCGCCGGCGAGGTCATCAGCGCGATCTCCCGCACCAACACGCTGTCGCCGGGCGACGTGGTCTGGCTCGGCACCGACGATGTGCCGCATAGCATCAAGCCGGGCGACGTGATCGAAATCGAGATCACCGGCATCGGCACGCTCAAGAACCCTGTGACGGCCGAGACGTGACAGCGGCGAGGAAATGGAAATGAAACGCCTGTGGCTTGCGACCCTGCTACTCGCTGCATTCCCGTTGATGGGCCTGGATGCCGCCCTCACGCCCGCCGCCGCGCAAAAGTACCCGTCCCGCCCGATCCGCGTGATGCTGCCGTTCGCGCCCGGATCGGTCTCCGACGTGACGCTGCGGATTTTTGCCGACAAGCTCGGCGCCCGCCTCAACACCTCGATCATCGTCGACAACCAGCCACGTGCCGGCGGCATCACCGCCGTCACCACGACGCTGTCGGCGCCGCCGGACGGCTACACGCTGGTAACCCTGTCGAGCTCGACCGCCATCAGCGTTTCGCTATTGAAAAGCCTCTCCTACGATCCGGTGAACGACTTCCTGCCGATATCGGGACTCAGCACCTTCGCCAACATCGTCGCGACCAACAGCGGGTCCAAATACCAGACGCTGGCCGACGTGATCGCAGCGGCGCGCGCCAAGCCGGGCACGCTGAACGTCGGCACCACCACGGTCGGCGCCACCAACAATCTGGCCGCCCACCTGTGGCGTTCGATGAGCAAGCTCGACTTCGTCATCGTTCCGTTCCGCACCCCGGGCGAACTGGTGACCGCAGCCATCCGCGGCGACGTCGATGTCATCATTCAATCCTTTGGCGCGCTGAAGTCGCCGATGCAAAGCGGGCAGCTTCGCGCGCTGGGCAGCACCACCGGGACCCGCGCGGCCTACGCGCCGGACGTTCCAACGGTCGACGAGGCCGGCGTCAAGGGCTTCGAGGTTCTCACCTGGAACGGATTTTTCGCGGCAACCAAAACTCCGCCGGAGATTATCGATCTGCTGAACCGGGAAATGCGCGCCGTGCTGGCGGACCCCGACCTCAGGCAGCGGTTCCTCAACCTGGGCCTCGAGCCGCTTCCCACCACGCCTGGCGAGTTGACCAAACTTCTGAAGGACGAGATCCAAAAGTGGCGCCAGGTCATTGATGACGCCGGCATCGAGAAGCAATAAACGCTCCTCCCGTTGCCCATGGCGGGACGCCCGAAAAACCGCTAAAGTTGCAGCTCCCGCCGGTTTTGGACCGAGGCGGACATGTCTGGCTACGGCGACGAATACAGCTTCGCACGGCCGCGCCGCACCCGGCGCGTGGTCTCCGTCATTGCCATGATCGTGCCGGCCGTCGTCTTCGCCGCCATCGCGGCGTGGTTCATCCAGACCTACGTCGACCCGCCGCGGTTCAAGATCAGCGAGCCGATGCTGCTGGCTTCGCTGGCGCCGATGGCGGCGCCGCAACCGGTGCCGCGGGAGACAGAGACAACCGGATCGTCGATCCCGCCCCGCGCGCCTGTGGCCGTGCCACCGCCGGCGATGCTGTCGTCGCTTGCGTTCGTGCCGCCGACGGTTTCGACCTGGCGCAATCCCGGCGAGCCGGCTGCCGCGACGTCCGGCAACGGTGCGGGGGACGCGAGCGAGCCTTCCGGTGGCATCGTCACGCTGCCGATGCCGCGGCCCCGGATCGCGACCGCCACCCTGCGCATGTCGGTGCCGCTGCCGCGTCCACGGCCCGAGAACTAGGCCTAGTCCATCGCGGCGCCGGTGGAGATGCGCACCGGCGCGAAGCCTTCGGCCTTCAGCGTCTGCAGGATTTCCTCGGCATGAGCGCCGTCGCGGGTTTCCACCGTGACGTCGAGGCGCGCGCCCTTGGCAGGCACGTCGAGGAACAATCGCCGGTGATCGACTTCGAGGATATTGGCGCCAAGCCGCCCGAGCGTGGTCGCAATCTGTCCGAGCACGCCGGGGCGATCCGGAATGGTCAGGCGGAACGACACGATGCGGTTTTCGCGTTCGAGCTCACGCACCATGATGGAGGCGAGAATGCGCGGGTCGATATTGCCGCCGCACAGCACCAGGCCGATCTTCTTGCCGGCGAACCGCGCCGGCTGCGCCAGCATCGCCGCCAGCCCCGCGGCGCCGGCGCCCTCGGCCATGGTCTTTTGCAACGTCAGGTAGGCGTTGGCCGCGCGTTCGATGTGTTCCTCGTCGACCAGCAGGATATCGCTCACCAGCGCACGGATGATCGGCAACGTGAGCTTGCCGACATTCTTCACCGCGATGCCCTCGGCGAGGGTCGCGCCGCCGATCGGCTTGTGGCCGCCGTGGATGGCGTTCCTCATCGATGGATAAAGCGCAGCCTCGACGCCGACGATGTCGATCCCGGGCTTGATGGCTTTCGCGGCCACCGCGATGCCGGAGATCAGTCCGCCGCCGCCGATCGGAATGACCAGCGTGTCGAGATCGGCAACCTGCTCCAGCATTTCGAGCGCGATCGTGCCCTGGCCGGCGATCACATGAGCATCGTCGTAAGGGTGCACCCAGGTGAGATTGCGTTCGCGCGCCATCGCCTCGGCGCGGGCCTGCGCCTCGGTGATGCTCTCGCCGTCGAGCACAACCTCGGCGCCGTAGGCCCTGGTGGCCGCCACCTTCACGAACGGCGTCGTCACTGGCATGACCACGCTCGCCGGAATGCCGAGCCGCGCCGCGTGATAGGCGACCGCCTGCGCATGGTTGCCCGCCGACATGGCGATGACCCCTCGCGCCCGCTCCTCGGCCGAGAGCGAGGCGAGCTTGGCGCGCGCGCCGCGCTCCTTGAACGAGTTGGTGACCTGCAGGTTCTCGTATTTGACGAACACCTCGGCACCGGTCAGCGCGGACAGCTTGGGCGCCGGCAGCATCGGGGTGGGCAGTACATGTGAGCTGATGCTCAGCCGCGCTGAGCGGACGTGGGCAAGCGTGATGCCGAGGTCCGGGCCGCTCTGTGCCATCTGGCCGCTTCCATCCTCAGGCGCACTGTGAAATCATTTCCAGTCGAACATAGGGAGACATTGGTGTGAAGATCGGAAAGCAAAAAGACCCTACCAGTTCCATCGCCACGTCGAATTCCGACATGATCGTGGTGCGGGGCCTGGACCTGTGCAAGGACCTGATCGGGTCGGTTTCGCTGACCGAACACTTCTGGCTGCTGGTCACCGGAGATCGTCCGACCACTGCGCAGGGCCGCGTGCTGGATGCCTGCCTGGTGGCGATCGCGGAACACGGGCTGGTGCCGAGCGTGCAGGCGGCGCGCATGACCTACGCCGCCGGCCCCGAAGCGATGCAGGGCGCGGTCGCCGCCGGCATCCTCGGTTGCGGATCGGTGATCCTGGGCAGCGCCGAGAACGCAGGCAAATTCCTTGCCAAGGTGCGTGAGAAGGCCACCAACGGCGATGTCTCCGCCGCCGCCACGGCTGTCGTCCAGGAATATCGCGCCAACAAGATGCCCTATCCGGGCTATGGCCATCCCTTGCACAGCGATGCGGATCCGCGCGCCGCCCGCCTGCTGGCGGTGGCCCAGGAACAAGGCCTGTCCGGCGCGCATATCGCAGCGGCGCGAGCGGCCGAGCGTGTGATCAAGGAGACCACCGGCAAGAGTCTGGTGCTGAACGTGTCCGGGGCGATCCCCGCGGTGCTGCTCGACGCCGGTTTCCCGCTCGCCGGCCTCAAGGGCGTGCCGATCCTGGCGCGCGCCGCAAGTCTGGTCGCCCACCTCGTCGAGGAGCAATGGCGTCCGATCGGCTTCCTGCTGTCGGAGGCCGCCGAGAAGAGCATCGCCTATGAGGGCGAGACGCCGGCCGGATTCGTGGCGGGGGCGCATTGATGGCCGGCGTACTCGAAGGCGTTCGCGTCATCGAACTCACCACGATGATCACCGGGCCGCTGGCCGGGATGCTGCTGGCCGATCTCGGCGCGTCTGTCATCAAAATCGAAAACCCGGAGGGCGGCGACCCGTTCCGCTATTTCCGCGGCGGCCTCTACGGCGGGCACTTCATCTCCTACAACCGCAACAAGCGCAGCCTCACGCTCGATCTACGCTCGGCGAAGGGCAAGGAGATTGCCTTCGATCTGCTGCGCCAGGCCGATGTGCTGATCGACAACTTCCGCAACGGCGTGCTGGACCGGCTCGGATTGTCGGACAAGGTGCTGAGCGAACTCAATCCCCGGCTGATCCACGCCTCGATCACCGGCTTCGGCCGCGACGGCCCCTACGCCAACCGTCCGTCCTACGATGCCGTGGCGCAGGCGCTGTCCGGCGTAATGAGCCAGTTCCTCGATCCGCAAGCGCCGAAGGTCGCCGGGCCCACCGTGTGCGACAACATCACCGGCTTCTACGCCGCATACGGCATCCTCGGCGCGCTGCACGAGCGCGAGCGCACCGGCAAGGGCAAGCGCGTCGAGACCAGCATGATGGAGGCGACCATCGCCTTCGCCCCGGACGCCTTCATCAATCACAAGCGCTACAACATCCCGATCGGACCGCTGACCCGGGTGGCCGCCTCGCAATCGTATGCCTTCCGCTGCCAGGACGAGCGGCTGGTCGCGATCCACATGTCGTCGCAATTGAAGTTCTGGGAGGGCCTACTCAAGGCGCTGGAGCGGCCCGAGCTCAACACGCATCCGGACTACGACACCCGCGAGAAACGCATCGCCAACTACCAGGCCCTGACCGTGGAGCTGGGCAAGACATTCGCCACCCGCCCGCGAGCCGAATGGGTGCAGCGGTTGGAGGCGCAGGACGTACCCTATGCGCCGGTGCACAACGTCAGCGAGGTGTTCGACGATCCGCAGGTGCAACACCTCGGAACGTTCTACCAGGTCCAGCACCCGAAGGAGGGCGAGGTCTGGGGCATCAACTCGCCGGTGTTCTTCGATGGCAAGCGGCCGGGCGAGATTCATCCGCCGCCGGTGCTCGGCGAACACACCGAACAAATTCTCGGCGAGCTTGGGCTTGGCAGCGAACAGATCGCCGAGCTCAAGGCAAAGAAAGTGGTCTGAAATTCGTTCGTCATCACATCAAAACAACATGCCGTGCGAAACGTGCGGCGACAGGAGGAACGTCATGAGAAAATCACTCGCAGGCCTGCTAACTGGCCTCGCCCTGCTCGGGTTCGGCGCCGGCCAAGTGGCAGCGCAGGACAATTATCCGAACCGGCCGGTCAAGATCACGATCGCGTTCCCGGTCGGCGGATTGCTCGACACCGTGTCGCGCATCGTCGGCGAGAAGATGAGCGGCCTGCTCGGCCAGCAGTTCATCATCGAGGCCCGTCCCGGCGCCGGCGGAACCCTGGCGACCGCAGCAGTCGCAAAGGCCGATCCCGACGGCTACACGCTGATGATGATCAACGACAACCACGCGCTCAATCCGAGCGTGTTCAAGAACATCCCCTACGACAGCGTGAAGGATTTCGCCCCGATCGGTTTCGTCGGCTCGACCCCGCTGGTGCTCGCGGCGCATCCCACCATCCCGGCCAAGGATGTGAAGAGCCTGGTGGCGCTGGCCAGGAAAGACCCGGGCGCGATCACCTACGCATCGGTCGGAGTCGGCAGCGCCAGCCATCTGGCGGGCGAGATGCTCGGCGGCGTCGCCGACGTCAAGCTGCAGCACGTCCCCTATCGCGGCGGCGCGCCGGCGCTGATCGATCTGCTGGCCGGCCACGTCAAGACGATGTTCCTCAGTCCCGTCATCAGCCTGCAAAACGTTCAGAACGGCAAGCTGACCGGGCTGGCGCTGGCCGCCAACAAGCGGCTGGAAATCCTGCCGAACCTGCCGACCATGGCGGAGGCTGGCTACCCGGTGGAGGCCTCCTACTGGTTCGGCCTGGTCGCACCGGCTGGAACTCCGCCCGCGGTGCTGACGAAGCTCGAGAAGGCGCTGGCCGACACGCTCGCCATGCCGGACGTGCGCAAGCGCCTGACCGAGATGGGCGCGATCATCGAGCCGCTCAACGGCAACCAGTTCGGCGGCTACATCCGCTCCGAGATCACCAAATGGGCCGAAATCGTCACCAAGGCCAACGTCAAGCCGGAGTAGCAGCGACCGTTCGCGACGCCGGCCGCCGCGATCGTGGCCGGCGCCGATATTTTGGGCAAGAGTATTTTGGGTCAGAGTGACGCCGTGACCTCTTGCAACCGATAGAGGAATTGTCCATCTCGGTGGCGACGAACGGTGCAGAATCATGGCCACGAGCGACCCCAAACGAATCGGCGTGTCGATCGAACTGAAGCCGCACGCCTATGACCCGGCCGTCAGCCCCGAACTGTTCGAGGGCCTGCTGGCGCGCCGGGTTGTCGCCTTCGTGATCGATTTTGTCATTCTCGCCGTGCCGGTGCTGTTCGTGGCGATGTTCATCTTCGTCATCGGCGTCGTCACCCTGGGCCTGGGCTTCTTCCTGTACTTCCTGGTTTGGCCCGGCATGGTCATCTGGGCGCTGGCTTATTACGGCCTGACGCTGGGCAGCCCGCGCTCGGCCACCATCGGTATGCGGGTGATGGACCTGGAAATGCGCACCTGGTACGGCGCGCCGGCCTATTTCGTGCTCGGCGCGGTGCACGCCATCGTGTTCTGGATCACGGTTTCGGCGCTCACCCCGCTCGTGCTGCTGGTCTGCCTGTTCAACGATCGAAGGCGCTGCCTGCACGACATCCTGGTCGGCACCGTGGTGATCAACAACGAGGCGCGGGCGAGCGCGTTGCGGGCTGCCCGCCGGCCGGCCCGATAGGCTTTGACGGGAACCGATTTCAAGGCGACAGTTGGGGCCAGACTCGGGCAAAACGCCAAGAAAACGACGGGACTGTGACCCAACATTCGCGCGACACGCCGCAATTCTACCTGACCGCACCGTCGCCCTGCCCCTACCTGCCGGGCAAGGAGGAGCGCAAGGTCTTCACCCATCTGGTCGGCGAGCGCGCGCCGGGGCTGAACGATCTGCTGACCCATGGCGGGTTCCGCCGCAGCCAGTCGATCGCCTACCGGCCGGCGTGCGAGGCCTGCCGGGCCTGCGTGTCGGTGCGGGTGATCGCCGACCAGTTCCGCCCGACTCGCAGCATGCGCCGCGTCGCCGAACGCAACACCGACGTCATCGGCGAGATGCGCGCGATGGTGCCGACCTCCGAACAGTACGGCGTGTTCCGCGCCTATCTCGACAGCCGCCATCGCGACGGCGGCATGGCCGACATGACGGTGCTCGATTACGCCATGATGGTCGAGGACAGCCACGTGAAAACCCGCGTCGTCGAATACCGGCGGCGCGGCCCCGACAGCAGCATCAACGGCCGCGGCGCCGGCGCGCTGCTCGGCGTGGCGCTGACCGACGTGCTCGGCGACGGCCTGTCGATGGTCTATTCGTTCTTCGATCCCGAGGCGCGGATGCGCTCGCTCGGCACGCTGATGATCCTCGACCACATCGAGCGTGCGAAGCGGCTCGGCCTGCCTTACGTCTACCTCGGCTATTGGGTGAACGGCTCGCGCAAGATGGACTACAAGGGCCGCTTTCTGCCGCAGGAGCGCCTGACGCCCGACGGCTGGACCCGGGTGGAGTCTGAGGCCGTCTAACCAGCCACAAAGTCCCACAGCAGCTTGATGTTCAGCGCGATGATCAGCAGCGCGGTCGCCACCGCAAGCGCGGTCACCCATCTCGGCGCCACCAGTTCGCCCATCTTGCGCCGGTCGGCGGTGAACATCACCAGTGGCACGATGGCAAAGGGCAATTGCAGGCTCAGGATGACCTGGCTCAAGATCAGGAGCTGGGCGGAGCCTTTCTCGCCGTACCAGATCGTCACGATCGCGGCCGGCACGATGGCGATGGAGCGCGTGATCAGCCGTCGCGCCCAAGGTGGCAGCCGGATGTCGAGGAAGCCCTCCATCACGATCTGGCCTGACAGCGTCGCGGTCACGGTGGAGTTCAAGCCGCAGCACAGCAGCGCGATGCCGAACAACGTCGGCGCAATCGCCGAGCCGAGCAGCGGCGCGAGGAAGGAATGCACCTGGTCGAGTTCGGCGACATCGTGCTTGCCGATCTTGTGGAAGGTCGCGGCGGCGAGGATCAGGATCGACGCATTGATGAGCAGCGCGAACATCAGCGCGATGGTGGAATCCGTGGTCGCGAGCAGGATCGCTTCGCGCTTCTCGGGAAGTGTCTGACCGAAGGCGCGGGTCTGCACCACGCCGGAGTGCAGGTACAGATTGTGCGGCATCACCGTCGCGCCCAGGATGCCGAGCGCGAGATAGAGCATGTCCGGGTTGGTCACGATCTGCGTGGTCGGAGCAAAGCCCTGGATCACCGCGCCCCAGTCCGGATCGGCCATCGCGATCTGAATGGCGAAGCACACCGCAATGACCGCGAGCAGCGTGACGATGAACGCCTCGATCCAGCGGAAACCGATGTTCTGCAGCCATAGGATGAGGAACACATCGAGCGCGGTGATCAGCACGCCGAGTTCGAGCGGAATGCCGAACAACAGGTTGAGCCCGATCGCGGTGCCGATCACCTCGGCCAAGTCAGTGGCGCAGATCGCGATTTCCGCCAGCACCCAGAGCGGCCACGACACCGCGCGCGGAAACGCATCGCGGCAGGCCTGAGCCAGATCGCGGCCGGCGCCGATGCCGAGCCGCGCGCACAGCGCCTGCAGCAGGATCGCCATCAGGTTGGAAAGCAGCGCGACGAACAGCAGCGCGTAGCCGAACTTGGAGCCGCCGGCGAGCGAGGTGGCCCAGTTGCCCGGGTCCATGTAGCCGACGGCGACCAGATAGCCGGGGCCGAGGAACGCCGTGAGCTTGCGCCAGAACGATCCGGTCGGCCGGGTGGCGATGCTGCCGAACACCTCGGCCAGCGAAGGCTGCTTGCGCGCATGCCGCCACCCCTCCGGCGCAACACCCTTTTCCAGCGGTTTCATCGACATCAATCCTCGATCCGCATCCTTATCCAGGATACATTATCCTGTTGCAAATAATTTGCAATTGCAGATTATTTGCACGCGATTTCTGGGGGATAGAGGGGGTGCATAGGGAGGGATGGCCTGGATGGCCACGGCCACTCCGGTTATTTCCCTTCCCCGTTTTTGCCGTTCTCCGGCAGCCGCCCGAACTTGTTGCTCTTGGGGAAGCCCTTGGGCGCAAGCCTGCCCGCGTCGGCGCGGTTGCCGCGCCAGTCGGCAAGCTCCTTCATCGACAACGTGAAAGCCCGGCTGGCGGTGTCGATCCAGGTCAGCCCCTCCGCGGCCTTGAAGGTCTTCACGTCGGACAGATCGCCGTCCTTGTAACGTTGCAGCCGCACGCCGCTGCCACGGCCCATCTCCGGCACCTGGTCGAGCGGGAAGATCACCATCTTGCGGTTCTCGCCGATGCTCGCGACCAGTTCGCCCTCAACGGTCGCGATCGCGCAGGCTTTCTCGCCGCCTTTCAGGTTGAGCACCTGCTTGCCCTTGCGGGTGTTGGCGAGGCAATCGTCCTCGGCGACGACGAAGCCGCGACCGGCGCTGCTCGCAACGATGAACTTGCGCCCGCTCTGGTAGGGGAACACCGAGATCACTTCGCCGTCCTGCTCGAGCTCGATGAACAGCCGGATCGGCTCGCCATGGCCGCGGCCGCCGGGAAGCTTGGCGGCGTCGAGCGTGTAAAAGCGGCCGTTGGTCGCGAACACCAGACACTTCGACGTGGTCTCGGCGTGGAAGGCAAAACCGGGCGCGTCGTCGGTCTTGAACGTCACGCCCGACAAATCGGTCTGATGGCCGCGCAGCGCGCGGATCCAGCCCTTCTCCGACACCACGATGGTGATCGGCTCGCGCACCACCATCGCCTCTTCGATCGCCGCCTCGTCGTGCTCGGGCGCTTCGGCAAAATGAGTGCGACGCTTGCCGAGCGGCGTCTTCGGACCGAAGGCGTCGCGCACCTTCTTGATTTGGTCAGCGACCGTCTTCCATTGCTCCTTCTCGGAGCGGATCAGCTTCTCGACGTCCGCCTTTTCGTCCTTCAGCTCCTTGTTCTCGCGCTTGATCTCCATCTCCTCGAGCTTGCGCAGGTTGCGCAGCCGCATGTTGAGGATGGAGTCGGCTTGCAGATCGGTGAGCTTGAAGGCCTTGATCAGGACGGGCTTGGGCTCGTCCTCGTTGCGGATGATCTTGATGACCCGGTCGAGGTTCAGATAGGCGATTAGCAGCCCGCCCAGCACTTCGAGCCGGTGGTCGATCTGTGCCAGGCGGTGCTTGGAGCGGCGGACCAGCACCTCGCGGCGGTGGTCGAGCCACTCGCGCAAGACCTCGACAAGGCCCATCACCTTGGGGACCTTGCCTTTGCTCAGCACGTTCATGTTGAGCTGGATGCGGCTCTCGAGCTCGGTCAGCTTGAACAGCGACTCCATCAGGAGCTCCGCGTCGACCGCGCGCGATTTCGGCTCGATCACGATGCGCACGTCTTCCGTCGACTCGTCGCGGAATTCGTCGACCAGCGGCAACTTCTTCTCGTTGTAGAGCTCCGCCATCTTCTCGATCAGCCGGGTCTTCTGCACCAGCCACGGAATTTCGGTAATGACGATCTGGTAAACGCCGCGGCCGCCCTCCTCCTTGTGCCACTTGGCGCGCACGCGGAACGAGCCGCGGCCGGTGGCATAGGCCTCGGCGATGGTTTCGCGGCTGTCCACGACCAGTCCGCCGGTCGGGAAATCCGGGCCTTGCACGTACTTCAGCATCGTCTTGCTGCGCGCGTTCGGATTGTCGATCAGAAACAGCGCGGCGTCGCACAGCTCGGCTGCATTGTGCGGTGGGATCGCGGTCGCCATGCCAACGGCGATCCCCTGCGAGCCGTTGGCGAGCAGATTGGGGAACGCGCCGGGCAGCACCACCGGCTCGGTTTCGCTGCCATCGTAGGTTGCGCGGAAATCGACCGCATCTTCGTCGATGCCGTCGATCAGCAAGCGCGCGACCTCGGTCAGCCGCGCCTCGGTGTAGCGCATGGCCGCCGGGTTATCGCCGTCGATGTTGCCGAAATTGCCCTGGCCGTCGACCAGCGGATAACGTTGCGCGAACTCCTGCGCGAGCCGCACCAGCGCGTCGTAGACCGATTGGTCGCCGTGCGGATGGTATTTGCCGATGACGTCGCCGACGACGCGCGCGCTTTTCTTGAACGCCGAGCCCGGATCCAGGCGCAGTTGCCGCATCGCGAACAGCACGCGCCGGTGCACCGGCTTGAGCCCATCGCGCGCGTCCGGCAGCGCACGATGCATAATGGTGGACAGCGCGTAAGCGAGGTAGCGTTCTTCGAGCGCTTCGCGTAGTGCGATCTCCTGAATGTCAGCGGGTTCGGGAGGAATCAGGCGTTTACCCATGATGTCCGGTTAACCCGCAAACCACGCATGAACAAGGGATGAACGCCTCACCCACCGTGAATTCAGACAATTTCCGTTTAAGTGTTGGGAACTACAGTCGTGTTTTCGTGT
>CAMDEB010000026.1 GCA_945893085.1 Rhodoplanes serenus
AAAGCTGGAAGCCGCCGTTCGGATGCCGGATGTAGCGTGGCTGGTAGATGTATTCCGGCGTCAGGTGGGTGGTCGCCTGGATATAGCCCTCGGGAGAATCCTTGGGTGCGAACTGCGAACGCACGAACTTGGCGGTGCGCACGCCGTCGGGCGTATCGATGTCGCGCTGGAGCGGGATCACGCCCGAGGTTTCGTAGCCGAGCCCACGAACGCGCCGGTCGACCGCGTCGCAATCCCTGCTATCGAAGCAGATGATGTGGGCGCCCTGGTGGTGCTTGAGGAAATTGGCGATGCGCGCAGCCGGCCGTTTCGAGTCCTCGCTGGCGAGGATTTCGAGATAGGTGTTCTCGAACATTACGCAGCGGTTGCCGGAGCCGAGCGGTTGCACTGGGTCGCTGGCCTTCCAGGCCGCCGAATGCGGCGAATAGGGCGTGAGCTGAAAGCCCATCGCCTCGTAGCGCGTGGCGGTATCCGAGAGGTCGCGGATCGCCATGCCGACGTGATTGATATTGTCGATGTCCATGGCGCGGATGGTAGCCAGACTGGCACACCGCGCGCCACGACAATATCGCTGCGCCTGCCCGATTGCGCGATCTAATCAATCTGCTCCATCCCGATTCCCTTGAAAATCTTCCCGGCGCCTACGTCGCCCTCTCGTAGATCACGCGCGCCGGTCCCGGCTTCGGAATGCTGACGCCTTCGCGCTCCAGCGTATCCCACAGCGCCAGCAGCACGTCGCTGCGCAGGCTCATGATGCCGGCGCCCGGATCCTTGATCCAGAACCACAGCGTGTATTCGATCGAGGCGGTTCCGAACGCCATGAGGTGACAGACCGGCGGAGGCGTCTTGAGCACGCGCGGCACGCTCAGCGCCGCCGCGACGGCCGCCGCCTGGGCCTTGCGCGGGTCGTCGTCGTAGGTGGTGTTGAACTTCGCATCGAGACGCACGAGGTCGCTGGAGTAGGTCCAGTTCACCACCCGCTGGGTGATGAAATCCTCATTGGGGATCAGGTACTCGCGCCCGTCGCGGGTGTCGACCGAGGTGTAGCGCGCGCCCATGTTGCTGACGAAGCCGAACTGATCGCCGACCGAGATGATGTCGCCCGGCTTGATCGACTTGTCGGCCAGCAGGATGATCCCGCTCACCAGGTTGGATACGATCTTCTGCAAGCCGAAGCCGAGGCCGACGCCGACCGCGCCGGAGAACCATGCCAGCACCGACAGGTCGATGCCCATCGAATTGAGCACCAGCACGAAGGCGAAGGTCAGCAGCGCGATGCGGACCAGCTTGCTGAGCAGGACCTGAATCGACGGCGTCAGGTCCGGAAAGCCGCGCAGTTGCTTCTCGAGGAAATTGCTGACCGTGATCGCGGCCCAGATCGTCAGCATCAGCAGCACCGCGGTCTTGAGGATCAACAGCGGCGTGATCCGGATGGTGCCCAGATTGAAGGTGATGGAATCCAATCCGGCGATCACCGGGTCGAGCAGGCGCAGGATGCTGAGCGCGGCGATCGTCCAGGCCGTCACCGCCACCATGCGGTTGACGAACTGATTGCGGATCACGCCCGCCAGCACGTTGATCACCACCCAGGCGGTGGTGAGGTCGATGGCGACGCTGAGGATGTAGGTGCGCGGATGGTCGATCGCGGCGCGGATGGTGGCGCGAGCGACGACCAGCAGGATGATGAAGGTGATCGCGCCGACATGCCGCATCACCGCGCGCACGGCGAGGCGCGCATAAGGCGGCCAGGTCATGGTCATCGAAACCAGGTCGAAGCGCTTGCGGATGGCGGCCGCGATGGCGAGCGCGATCGCCGCCGCCGCCACGATGATGCCGAACTGGATCGGCAGCCAGATCGAGGTGAACTCGGTCCTGATGGTCGAGCGGATACCGGCGACCAGCGCCGTCAGGGCCTCCTGCACGTCATTCATGTCCATGCCCGGCTCCCGCGGCGATCGATCCGCGACAATAGACCGTGATTCGGGCAATTCTGGCACCCCATCTTGGGGTGCGTCAGGCCTTCTGGGTGAGGCGGAATCCCCCCAGCACGATGACGAACCCCAGGAGCTGCAGCACGCTCGGGATCTCGCCGAGGACGAGGAATCCGACCAGCAGCGTGAAGCCCGGCACCAGCGATGGAAACACCGCCGCACGTCCGACGCCAAGCAGCACCACCGAGCGCGCGAACAGGTAGATCGCCGCCGGACCCGCCAAGAGTCCTTGCGCCACCGCCTGCAGGGCATTCTCAAAAAATCCCAACGCGATCATCGGCGCGAATCCGGTCACCGCCCCATGGATAGGCAGCAGGACGAGCGAGAGCACACTGACGATGGTGGTCGCGGGGATCGCCGGGATGCGCCACAGCCGCAGCAGCATGCCGAAGGTCCCGAAAAAGCAGCCGGCCACCACGAACATCAGATCGCCGAGCAGGCCATGCATACCGATGGTGGTGACCGCCTCGCCGCCGATCACCACCAGACCGCAGACGATTGCCAGCGCACCGAGCACGCGAAGCACGGGCAGCCGCTCCTGGATCACCACGGTCGCCAACAGAATGCCGGTCAGGGCTGCGCAGGACGGCTGGATCACCCCGCCATGCCCCAGCGGCACCAGGGTGAAGCCCGAATAGCTGATCATCGCCAGGCCCGGACCGCCGAGGATCGTCAGCGTGATGCCGCGGCCCCAGCCGATCCCGTTCAGGTCGGCCAGCCCGCCGCGCAAGACCAGCGGCAGGAATAACAGCCCGGACCAGAGGAAGCGGTGCACCGTCAGGTCCGCGGGCGAAAAGCCGATATCGATGCCGTGCTTGGCGGCGGCGAACCCTGCCGCCCAGAACAGCGCCGCGCCGGCGCCGCACAGGATGCCGACCGTCACCGAGTTGAACCGGGGGGAGGTTTCCATTGCGGCGACCCATACGCCGGCGGCTTGCATCGCGCCAGCGCAGCGCGGTCATGGCTGGCCAGGCCCTTCCGCAACCGGCCATGGATTGCTTAGGATCGCCGCCAACCAAAAGGGAGAGAACCGTGGCCAAAGCCAACAAAGTCATCATCACCTGCGCCGTGACGGGCTCGATCCACACGCCGTCGATGTCGCCGCATCTGCCGGTGACGGCTCAGGAGATCGCCGATGCCGCGATCGGCGCGGCCGAGGCCGGTGCCGCCATCGTGCATCTGCACGCCCGCAATCCGCAGGATGGCCGGCCCGATCAGACGCCGGAGGCGTTCGCGCCGTTCCTCAAGGTGATCAAGCAACGTTCGAACGTGGTGGTGAACATCACCACCGGCGGTTCGCCGACGATGATGGTGGAGGAGCGCGTCAAGCCGGCCGCGACGTTCAAGCCCGAGGTCGCCTCGCTGAACATGGGCACGATGAACTTCGGGCTCTATCCGATGATCCCGCGCTACAAGGGCAAGTTCAAACACGATTGGGAGGAGCCGTATCTCGAAGGCACCCGCAAGGGCATGTTCAAGAACACGCTGGCCGACATCGAGTACATCCTCACCACTTGCTCCGGCAACAACACCCGCTTCGAGATCGAGTGCTACGACATCGGTCATCTCTACACGCTCAAGCACTTCCTCGATCGCGGCGTGGTCAAGCCGCCGCTGTTCGTGCAGTCGGTGTTCGGCATCCTCGGCGGCATCGGCACGCATCCCGAAGACGTCATCATGATGAGGCGCACCGCCGATAGGCTTTTGGGCGACAACTATCACTGGTCGGTGCTCGGCGCCGGCGCGAGTCAGATGCGGATTGCGGCCCAGGCAGCGGCGATGGGCGGCAACGTCCGCGTCGGCATGGAGGATTCGCTCTGGCTTGGGCCCGGCCGGCTCGCGGAGTCGAACGCGCAGCAGGTCACCAACGTGCGGAAAATCCTCGAAGGTCTTGGCCTCGAGATCGCGAGCGCCGATGACGCGCGCGCGATCCTGGAGCTGAAGGGCGGCGACAAGGTGGCGTTCTGAACGGCGCCCAAGCATCGCCCGTCATTCCGGGACGCGGGCGCAGCCCGCGAGCCCGGAATCCAGACAGGTGCGGTATATTGCGGTTATGTTCGTATATCTGATGGCAAGCCGAAAGGACGGAACGCTTTATTTTGGCGTCACCAGAGATTTGATTCGACGCGTGTCCCAACATAAGGCCAAATCAACGCCGGGATTTACGTCGCGCTATGACGTCGATCGGCTCGTTTGGTTCGAGATCTATGATGAGCCGACAACAGCGATTGCCCGGGAGAAAGATATCAAGAAATGGCGGCGGGCCTGGAAGATTCGATCGATCGAAGAAAACAACCCGGATTGGCGGGACCTTTACGACGAGATCACGCAATGATGTCGTGGCTGGATTCCCGGCTCGCGGGCTGCGCCCGCGCCCCGGAATGACAGGCAACCCATGGCATCTCTCGACGCAGTCAGCATCACCATCCTGCTCGGCTCGCTCCTGGTGCTCGCCGGCATCATGTCGAGCCTGGTCGCGCTGCGCTTCGGCGCTCCGTTGCTGCTGGCGTTCCTGGTGGTCGGCATGCTGGCCGGCGAATCCGGGCCGGGCGGCATCCGTTTCGACGATGTCGGGATGGCCTATACCGTGGGATCGGTCGCCCTTGGGCTGATCCTGTTCGACGGCGGGCTGCGCACCCGGCTCGCGACCTTCCGCAGCGTGTTGGCTCCATCCGCTACGCTGGCGACGGTGGGTGTCCTGGTGACGGCCGTCCTGACCGCGCCGGCGGCGCACTTCACGCTCGGGCTGGGCTGGTTGGAATCGCTGCTGGTCGGTGCCGTAGTGGCCTCGACCGACGCGGCCGCCGTGTTCTTCCTGCTCCACGCCAAGGGCCTGCGTCTGCGGCCGCGCGTGAGTGCGACGCTCGAGGTCGAATCCGGGACCAACGATCCCTTCACCATCTTCCTGACCATCGTCCTGGTCGAAATCCTCCTGGTCGGCAACAAGCCCTGGTCGCAGATCGCGACACTGCTGGCGCAGGAGGCGCTCGTCGGCTGCGTTGTCGGCCTGTTCGGTGGCCGCGCGGTGGTGTTCGTGCTCAACCGCCTCAACTTGCCGCAAGGGCTGCACGCGCCGTTCGTGGCGACCGGCGCGCTGGTCATCTTCGCGCTCACCCAGTCGCTGCACGGCTCGGGCTTCCTCGCGGTCTATGTCGCGGGCCTCGTGGTCGGCAACAGTTCGACGCGCGCGCACAATCAAATCATCGCGTTTCTCGATGCGGCGACCTGGCTCGCGCAGATCGCCATGTTCGTGGTCCTCGGGTTGCTGGCATGGCCCAGCCGTCTGCCGGAGACCATATTGCCGGCGCTGGCGGTGGCCTTCACGCTGATCTTCATCGCCCGTCCGGCGGCGGTGTTCCTCAGCCTCGCGCCATTCCGCTTCTCCACGCGGGAAAAGCTGTTCATCTCCTGGGTTGGCCTGCGTGGCGCGGTCGGCATCTTCATCGCCTCGATCCCGCTGCTGGTCGGGCTACCGAACGCCCAGGTCTATTTCGACGTCGGCTTCCTGGTCGTGCTGGTGTCGCTGCTGGTCCAGGGCTGGACCATCGCGCCGGCGGCGCGGCGCCTGCGCATCGCCTTGCGGCGTCCGGACGTGATCGCGCGACGCACCGAGCTCGACCTGCCGGGACAATTGGAGCAGGAGCTGGTCGGCTATCCGGTGGTGGCCGGCAGTCCCTATCTGCGGCGCGGCATCACGCCGTCCTGGGCCAAGCTCACGCTGGTGGTGCGCGATCAGCGCGTGCACACGCCGGAGGAGGCCGGCGCGGTGCGCGAGGGCGATCACGTCTATCTGCTGGCGCCGCCGGCACGGGCGCAGGCGCTCGACCGTTTCTTCGTCGACATGCCGGCGCCGGCCCAGCCCGACGCCGCGCTGGTCGAGGACTTCTATGTGCCGGGCGACGCCACGCTCGGCGCGCTGGCGGAGATCTACGGGCTGACCGTTCCGCCGGACAAGATGTCGATGAAGCTGGCGGACTATTATTCCGAGCAGTTCATCCGGCCGCCGCGGGTCGGCGACGCGCTGCGGCTCGGTCCAGTGGTGCTGGTGGCGCATACGGTCGCCGACGGCAAGGTCGTGACCGTCGGCCTGCAACTCGCGGAGCCCGAGCCGGTGGCGCGCACGCCGATGCAACGCGTTCGGGTCACGCTGCGCTGGTGGCTCAGCCGCCTGCGCGCGCGGTTGCGCGGGCGAAGCTAAATCGGCCGGCGCGCGATCGGTATCGGGCCGTCGCCGGTGTCCACCATCACCGCCTCGACGCCGAACGCCGCTGCGATCCGCGCGGCGCTGAGCGCCTCGATCGGCGCCGCGTCGACGATGATCCGGCCGCGCTCCATCACCGCCACGCGGTCGGCGAAGCGCGCCGCAAGCGCGAGGTCGTGCACCACCGCCAGCACCGCGCCGCCGGCGCGCGCGGCATCGCGCAGCAGGCCCATCACCACCAGCTGGTGCCGGGGGTCGAGCGAGACCGTCGGCTCGTCCGCCAGCAGCACGGCGGCCTCGGTCGCGAGCGCCCGTGCCAGCGCCACGCGCGCGCGTTCGCCGCCGGACAGCGTCGTCACCGAACGCGTGGCGAAGGTTTCCGTTGCGGTGGCCGAGAGCGCCCTGCCGACGGCGGCGCGGTCGGCGTCGCTGAGCGAGGAGAACGCATCGGCGTGGGCATGGCGGCCGAGCGCCACCACTGCGGCGACCGGCATCGGCCAATGAAAGATATGACCTTGCGGCAGGTAGGCGATCTGCCGTGCGCGCTCGCGCGCGGACAACGACGACAGCGGCCGGCCGTCGATCTCGACGCGGCCCTCGGCGGGCAGGAGCCCGGCGAGCGCGCGCACCAGTGTGGTCTTGCCGGCGCCGTTCGGCCCGACCAGCACGACCAGCTCGCCCGAGCGCAGATCGAGCGCAGCCTCGTCGACCACCGGCGCTCCGCCGAGCCGCACCGTCACGCCGACGGCGCGCAGTTTTGGCGCGGCGTCGTTCATGAGGCGGCTCCGTCGAGCAGCCGCCGTTCGCGGAAGATCATCGCGATGAAGAACGGCACGCCGATCAGCGCGGTGACGACGCCGAGCTTGAGCTCGATCGCGGTGGCGTTGGGATTGGCCGGAACAAGCCGCACGGCGATGTCGGCGGCGGTGAGCAGCACCGCGCCGGTCAGCGCCGCCGGCAGGCAGACGCGCGCCGGGTCGGAGCCGACCGCACGCCGCACCAGATGCGGCGCGATCAAGCCGATGAAGCTGATCGAGCCCGCGACCGCGACCGCAGCGCCGACGCCGAACGCCACGCCGACCACCACCATCAGGCGGGTGCGGACGATGTCGACGCCGAGCGACGCCGCGGCATCCTCGCCCAGGGTCAGCGCGCGGAACGCCGGCGCGTTGAGCCCGAGCAGCAGCCAGCTCGCGAGCAGGAACGGCGCCGCGATCAGCAGATGATCGACGCTGCGGTCCTCGAGCGAGCCGAGCAGCCAGAATGCGATCTCCAAGGCGGCGTAGGGCGTCGGCGCCAGATTGAGGATCAGCGCGGTCATCGCGCCGGCGAAGCTCGCCAGCGCCAAGCCGGCCAGCAGCGTCACCGTCAGGCTGGCGCGGCGCCCGGCGATCGCAACGATGCCGCCGATCGACAGCAGCGCGCCGGCAATTCCGGCGAGCGGCACCGCGAACGACGTGGCGCCGGCAAGCCCGTAGGCGATCATGAACGACGCGCCGACCGCCGCCGCCTGCGGCGCGCCGAACAGCGCCGGCTCCGCCAGCGGATTGCGCAGCAGGCCCTGCAGCGCGGCGCCGGAGAGCCCGAACGTCGCGCCGATCAGCAGCGCCAGCAGCGTGCGCGGCAGGCGGATGTCCCGCACCACGATGCCGGCCGGCCCTTCGCCGTCGAACAGCCCGGCGAGCGCCTGACGCGGCGAGAGCGCGGCCGGCCCGACCATCAGCGAGACCACGGCAAGCGCTATGATGAGCGCCGCGAGCGCGAGGTTCAGGCGCAGTCCGCTGCTGTTGTTGGAGCTCACCATTGCCTCCCGGGGGCCTTTCCTACAGGTTTGCACCCAAGGCTCCAACCCACAGAGTGTCATGCCCGCGAATGCGGGCATCCAGTAACCACAGGACGGCGAATGGGCGCGGCCCGAGCATCATCGACAGTGCGGCGGTTACCGGATCGTCCGCCTGCGCGGACGATGACAGCGGTGTGTTGGGTGATTGTCTGGCTCGGCCTCGGTGCGCCGGCGAGCGCAGCCGACCCGCCGCGCCGCATCGCATCGTTCAATGTCTGCGCCGACCAGCTCGTGGTGGCGCTCGCCGATCCGGAGCAGATCGTCGGGCTGTCGCCCTATGCGAGCGACCCGGCGATTTCGGTCGTGGCCGACAAGGCGCGCAATTTCCCGCGCCTGGCCTTGCAGGGGGAAGCGATGGTGCCGCTGAAGCCCGATCTTGTTCTGGTCGGCGCCTGGGACCGGCCGCTGACGCAGCGGATGCTGCGCAGCCTGGGCTTCCGCGTCGTCGGCGTCGCTGTGACGAACGACATCGCCGGCGCTCGCGCGCAGATCCGCGAGATGGCGGCGCTGCTCGGCCATCCGGCGCGCGGCGAGGCGATGCTCGCCGAGTTGGACGCGGCGCAGCGCCGGCTCGCTTCGGCGCCGCGGCCGAACTCGTCGAGTGCGCTGCTGATCGGCAACGGCGGCTACACCGTCGGCCCCGACAGCCTCGCCGCGGCGCTGATGGCGGAAGCCGGGCTCAAGCCGCCGCCGGGCGCGCCATCGGGCTACGGCGGCTACGTGCCGCTGGAGAAGCTCATCATGCTGCGGCCCGACTATCTGGTGATGTCGAGCCTGATCCAGCAGCCCGACGGGCAGGGCGCGCTCTATCTCACCCATCCGTCGCTGCGCGCGCTGTACGGGCCGGCGCGGCGGATCGTGCTGCCGAGCCGCTACACGCTGTGCGCGGGGCCGAGCCTGGCCGCGGGATTCGATTATCTCACGGATGTCATGACGCGGCTGGCTGCGAACCGCTGATGGCCTGAGCGGCGGCCCATTCGGCGACGATGCGCTCCAGCGCGGCGAGGCCGTCGGTGAGCGCGGCGGGGCCAGGCTGCAGGATCAGCGTCGACTTGATCTCGCGCAGGAAGCCGTTGCGCACCGCCGGGACGGCGTCGAAGCCCGGACGGGCCGCGACTTTGCTCGGTACGAATTTCTTGCCGCACCACGAGCCGACGACGATGTCGGGCTTGGCGGCGATCACCGCGCCGGCCTCGACGATGCGGTCCTTGGCGCTCTTCTGGCCGGCGAGGTTCTGGAACACGTCGATGCCACCTGCCACGTCGATCAGCTCCGACACCCAGCCGATGCCGGAGATCATCGGATCGTCCCACTCTTCGAAATAGATGCGCGGCTTGCGTGGCAGTTTTTCCGCACGCTGCTTCGCCTGCGCCAGTTGCGTTTCGAACGAACGCGCCAGCGCGTCGGCTTTCTCAGCAGCTCCGATCAGCGCGCCGAGCGTGCGGATCATGTCCAGGATGCCGGCGACATGGCGCTGGTTGAACGCGTGCACCGCGACGCCCGCGCGCACCAGCTCGGCGACGATATCGGCCTGCAAATCGGAGAACGTCAGCACCAGGTCCGGTTCGAGCGCGAGGATCTTCGGCACGTCGGCGCTGATAAAGGCCGACACCCGCGGCTTCTCGCGCCGCACCTGCGGGGGCCGCACCGCATAGCCGGACACACCGACGATGCGGCGGTCTTCGCCGAGGAGATAGAGCGTCTCCACGGTTTCCTCGGTGAGGCAGACGATGCGTGAGGGTGGGAACATATCGCTCCGCTGTCATGCGCGGGCTTGACCCGCGCATCCATCTTACTTCGAAGGAAGATGGATCGCCGGGTCAAGCCCGGCGATGACAGTCAGTGTGTGGTCTCCGGAGCGCCCAACAACTCCAACCCGCCCGCCGCCTCGACCCGCCCGTCCTCCAGCCGCACCACCTGCGAGCACAGCCGCTGAATCTCCCCCGCCTGGTGGCTGACATAGATCATCGGCACCTTTGCCTCGTCGCGCAGCCGCGCCAGGAACGGCAGGATCTCCAGCTTGCGGGCGCGGTCGAGCGAAGCGAGCGGCTCGTCGAGCAGCAGCAGCCGCGGCTTCATCAGCAGCGCGCGGCCGAACGCGACGCGCTGGCGCTCGCCGCCCGAAAGTTTTCCCGGCCGGCGTGGCAGCAGCGCGCCGATGTCGAGCAGCGCGACGATGCGCTCGCGCTCGGCGGCATCGGCCGGCAACCCGCTCATCCAGCGGCCGTAGTCGAGGTTCTGCGCGACGGTGAGGTGCGGGAACAGCCGGCCTTCCTGGAACACGTAGCCGATGCGGCGCTGGTGTGCCGCCACGTCGATCTTCGCCGCGCTGTCGAACAGCACCGTGTTGTCGAGCGCGATCCGCCCGCGGTCCGGCCGCACCAGGCCGGCGATCATGTTGACGATCGAGGTCTTGCCCGAACCGGACGGGCCGAATAGCGCGGTCGCGCCGGCGCTGGTCTCGAACTTGGCGGCGATGCTGAACTCGCCGAGGCGCTTTTCGACGTCGACGGCGATCATGTCAGTCCCCGTGGTAGCGCATGCCGGCGCGCCGGGCGAAATACTCCGACGCGATCAGCGCCGCGAGCGCGATCACGATGGCGATGACCACGAGCCGCAACGCGGCGGCGTCGCCGCCCGGCACCTGGGTCAGCGTGTAGATCGCCGCCGAGATGGTCTGGGTCTCGCCCGGAATGTTGGAGACGAAGGTGATGGTGGCGCCGAACTCGCCCAGCGCCTTGGCGAAGCACAGCACCATGCCGGCGATCACGCCGGGCAGCGCGAGCGGCAGCGTCACGGTTGCGAAGGTCCAGAAGCCGTTGGCGCCGAGCGTGGAGGCCGCGTCCTCGAGCCGCCGGTCGATGGCCTCGAACGACAGCCGGATCGCCCGCACCAGCAGCGGAAACGCCATCACGCCGCAGGCGAGAGCCGCGCCGGTCCAGCGGAACGAGAACACGATGCCGAAATACTCGTCGAGGAAAGAGCCGATCGCGCCCTTCCGCCCGAACCAGATCAGCAGCAGATAGCCGGTGACCACCGGCGGCAGCACCAGCGGCAGATGCACGATGCCGTCGAGCAGCGCCTTGCCCCAGAAATTCTTGCGCGCCAGCAGCCAGGCGACGGCGACGCCGAACGGCAGCGCGACGACGGTCGCCACCAGCGCGATGCGGAGCGATAGCGCGACGGCGGTCCATTCCTCGGGGGTGAGGTCAAACATGCCACACAGACAGTGTCGTCCCCGCGAAGGCGGGGACCCATCTTCGCTCCGAAAACGCTGATGCGTGGGTCCCCGCCTTCGCGGGGACGACAGCTGTTGTGAATGGCAACAGTTTCACGGCCCCGCCTTCACCAGATACGTGAACCCATACCGCTCGAAGATCACCTGGGCGGTGCCCGCGCGCAGGAACGCGAGGTACTTCGCCGCGTCAGGCTTGGCATTCGCGGTCAGCGCCACCGGATAGACGATCGGCGGGTGGGAATTCTCTGGGAAATGTCCGACGATCTTCACGTTCGGCTCCACCTTGGCGTCGGTTTCGTAGACGATGCCGAGCGCCGCCTCGCCGCGGCCGACCAGCGCCAATGCCACGCGCACATTGTCGGTCATCGCGAACTTTCGTTCCGCAGCGGTCCACGAGCCGAGCTTTTCGAGCGCCGCCTTGGCGTATTTTCCGACCGGCACCACGCGGACGTCGGCGGTGGCGATGCGGCCGTCGCCGGCGAGCTTGGCGAGGTCGAAGCCCGGCCCGATCGCGATCTCCGTGATTTTTGAATCTTTCGGCGCGATCAGCACCAGCCGGTTGCCGAGCAGGTTGGTGCGGGTGCCGTTCTTGATGAGCTTTTTCTGCGCGAGGTAGTCCATCCAGTCGAGGTCGGCGGAGGCGAACACGTCGGCCGGCGCACCCTGCTCGATCTGCTTGGCCAGCGCGGGAGATGCGGCATAGCTCGCCACGGTCTTGATGCCGGTCTGCCGGGTGAAGGCGGCGTTGATGTCGTCGACGGCGTTCTTCATCGAGGCGGCGGCGAAGATGGTGAGCGTGGTTTCTTGTGCGCGAGCGGCCGGCGCCGCCAGCACGGCGCCGATTGAAAGTATGAAGGCAAAGACAGTCCGAATTGACATGATGGCGCTCCCTGGGCGCGCAAAGCGCCCTTGTTCAAAGTCGAATTGGGTGGAGCGACCGGCCGGACTCGCTGTTCCGGCCAACTGCAACGCACGCACGGTGCGCTGTGGGTCAAGGCACGTAGACTATCAACGTTCGTGGGGATTGTCATCGGTGCTCGTGCACCAGTTTCAATTGTCGTCCCCGCGTAGGCGGGGACCCAGGGCTACGATCACCGCTGGTGCAAAGATGGGTCCCCGCCTTCGCGGGGATGACAACCGAGTGTGTGGCGACGCGCCGCCGCGGCCAAAAAAATACTTATCCCCGCCCTTGAAACCAGCCTTATCTTTCACCCGCCTCGCTCATCGAGGGCGTCTTCTAGGGGCGATTGGATGACGGAGCGGGGTGCGGCGCCTGCGGTTGTGCCTCGCAAGCACAACTCCGGGACGCCCCGGGTAGCCGTCCGCTCCAACTACGTGGGGCTGCCTTCGATGGCTGGACGCGGGCCGGATGAACGGCGGCGAAAGCTGCCGGGATCAGGTGGAGGCTCGTCCTCCCCGTCCGTCCCCGGAAGCACGGCCCCGGGGTGAAAAGTCGCCGCGGTGGAGCGCCGAGAGGCGTGCGTGTCCTGCGCAAGGACGCGCGCCGCGCCTCACAAGGCGTGGAATGTTTGATGCGCCTTTCGGCGCTCCGCTCCCTCACTTCGGTGAGGGAAAGACGACAGGCGCAGCCGGCGCCTGACAAAAAATACGGCCGGCGGAGCGTTGGCTAAGCCGATTGCCACGCTCGCGCCGGCGCCGCACACTTGCCCTCCCAGGCTGGAGACGCCGATGCCGCAAGCTTCCCCGATCGAGGGCGAATACGACTACGTGATCGCCGGCGCGGGCTCCGCCGGCTGCGTGCTGGCGAACCGGCTTTCCGCCGATGCGAAAAACCGCGTGCTGCTGCTGGAGGCCGGCGGCCGCGACAACTGGATCTGGTTCCACATTCCGGTCGGCTACCTGTTCGCGATCGGCAATCCGCGCTCGGACTGGATGTTCAAGACCGAAAGCGTGCCAGGGCTCAACGGCCGCGCCTTGAACTACCCGCGCGGCAAGGTGATCGGCGGCTCGTCCTCGATCAACGCCATGATCTACATGCGCGGGCAATCCGCCGACTACGACCACTGGCGCCAGCTCGGCCTCACCGGCTGGGGCTGGGACGACGTGCTGCCGTTCTTCAAGCAGCACGAGAATCATTTTCTCGGCGCCAGCGATCATCACGCGGTCGGCGGCGAATGGCGGATCGAGCATCCGCGCGTGCGCTGGGACCTGCTCGATGCGTTCCGCACGGCGGCCGAGCAGGCGGGCATCAAGCGGATCGACGACTTCAACACCGGCGACAACGAAGGCTCGGCCGCCTATCACGTCAACCAGAAGCGCGGCCGGCGCTGGTCGGCGGCGCGCGGCTTTCTCAAGCCCGCGCTCAACCGGTCGAACCTGCGGCTGGAAACCGGCTGCCTGGTCGAGGGCGTGACGTTCGACGGCAAGCGCGCCAATGGCGTGCGTTACCGGCAGAACGGCGAGAGCCGGCTGGCGCGCTGCAAGGGAGAGGTGATCCTCGCCGCCGGTTCGATCGGCTCGATCCAGATTCTGCAATTGTCCGGCGTCGGTCCGGCCGCGCACTTGAACGGGTTCGGCATTCCGGTGGTGCTCGACAAGCCGGGCGTCGGCGAGAACCTGCAGGACCATCTGCAACTGCGGATGATCTACAAGGTTTCCGGCGTGAAGACGCTGAACCAGATGTATGCGTCGCTGTTCGGGCGCGCGCAGATTTTCGCCGACTATGCGCTGCGCCGGCGCGGACCGCTCACCATGGCGCCGTCGCAGCTCGGCATCGTCACCCGCTCCGATCCGCGGCGCGAGCGCGCCAACATCCAGTTCCACGTGCAGCCGCTGTCGCTCGACCGCTTCGGCGAGCCGCTGCACACGTTTCCGGCCTTCACCTCGAGCGTCGCCAACATCCATCCGACCAGCCGCGGCTTCGTGCGGCTGCGCTCAACGGACCCGGCCGACAAGCCGGTGATCCAGCCGAACTACCTTTCGACCGACGCGGACAAGCGCGTCGCCGCCGATTCGCTGCGCGTCACGCGCCATATCGTGTCGCAGCCGGCGCTCAAGGCGTTTCGGCCGGTGGAATTCCTGCCCGGCGACGCGGTCGGCAACGACGACGCCAGCCTTGCCAAGGCCGCGGGCGATATCGGCACCACGATCTTCCATCCGGTCGGCACCGCGAAGATGGGCCGCGACAGCGATCCGATGGCGGTGGTTGACGAGCGCCTGCGCGTGCTCGGGCTCGATCGGATCCGCGTGGTCGACGCCTCGGTGATGCCGACGATCACCTCGGGCAACACCAACTCGCCGACCATCATGATCGCCGAGAAGGGCGCGGCGATGATCCGAGAAGATGCCAAGAGCTGTTGATCCAAGAGCTATTGATCCAAGAGCTATTGATCCAAGAGCCATTGATCCAAGAGCCATTGATCCGCTGTCACCGATCGGCGAACATCGCCGTGGGGATGCTGCCGTGCACGAGGCGGGAGGGGGCGATGAATCTGATCGAGCGGGTAAAGGCAATTCTGCTCAAGCCGGATGCCGAATGGCCGGTGATCGAACGCGAGTCCGGCGATCCAACCTATCTGTTCAAGAACTACGTTGCGATCCTCGCGTTGATCCCGGCGGTTGCCGGCTTCATCAGCGCGTCGATCGTCGGCGTCGACACGCCGGCGGGCACGGTGCGGCTGTCGATCTTTGCCGGTTTGTTCAGCGCGATCGTCGGCTATGTGCTCACCTTCGCCATCGTCTACGTGGCCGCGCTGATCGTCGATGCGCTCGCGCCCACCTTCGGCGGACAAAAGAACTTCGGCAGCGCGCTCAAGCTGGCGGTCTATTCCTACACGCCGGCGTGGCTCGCCAGCGTTTTCCTGGTCGTTCCGTTGCTGAAGTTTCTGGTGATCCTTGGGCTATACGGCGTCTATCTGTTGTACCTCGGCCTTCCGGTGCTGATGAGGGCGCCCAAAGAAAAGGCTTTCCTTTATGCCGTGGCAATTTTTGCCTGTTCGTTCGTCGTCGCGCTCATCCTGGGAATGATTCAGACGCTGTTTTGGATTTGACGAGGCCGGAACCAAAACCCATGCCGCTCGTTGACGCCATCGGGCGCGCTCCTGGGTGCGCCCGCGGTGTCATGTGTCAAAGGGAAGGTGCGTTCGACCAAGCCGCGATACGAAATCGATCGGAGGCCAGTTGATGACCGAAGAGTTTCTGCTGCTGGTCGGTATCGGATTTTTGGCCCAGATGGTCGACGGTGCGCTCGGCATGGCGTTCGGCGTCGTGTCGACCTCAGCAATGCTGGCGATTGGGATGCCGCCCGCGCACGCCAGCGCGCTGGTCCACACCGCCGAAATCTTCACCACCGGCGCCTCGGCGGCTTCGCATGTCTATCACCGCAATGTCGACTGGCGGCTGGTGCGCAAGCTGGGGCTGGCTGGCGTGCTGGGCGCGATATTGGGAGCGTGGATTCTCTCGAATGTCGATGCCGGATTCATGCGGCCGTTCGTGAACGGCTATCTTCTGTTCATGGGCGTTTACAGTCTGTTCAAGGCGATGCGGATTTCTCCGACGCGCGACGCGCCCGCCGGCGGGGGCGCGCCGGTCGGTTTCGCCGCCGGCTTCCTCGACGCCAGCGGCGGCGGCGGCTGGGGGCCGGTGTCGACGTCCACGCTGGTCGGCTCGGGCCACGCTCCGCGTCAGACCGTCGGCTCGGTTAATGCCACGGAGTTCTTCGTCACGGTGGCGGCGGCAACCACGTTCTTTGTCGAGCTGGGCGTGGCGCCGCTGCAGAATCTCCTTCCGCTCGTGATCGGCGGCGTGGTTGCGGCGCCGTTCGGCGGCTGGGCGGTCAAGCATGTCCCGGCGCGCGCACTCATGATCGGCGTCGGCGTGCTGATCCTCGCGCTGTCGCTGTGGCAGCTCGCGCGCACGTTCAAGCTGCTGTGACGCGCGTCACGGCGCCAGCAGCACCTGTTTGCAGGCCGGCGGCAGCTGCGACATCTTGAGCGGCTTGCGGCCCGGACCGGGCGGCGGATTGCGCGCCTTCTCGGTGAACCACCAGTCGAGATCCTTGCCGCAGCCGTCATCGGTCGGGATCGGCGGCTGGGCTTTGCAGTCCGTGCTGCCCTTCGGGCAGCCAATGCGCACATGGAAATGATAGTTGTGGCCGAACACCGGCCGCAGCTTGTGCAGCCACGAACGATCGCCGGTGACGTCGCGGCAGAGCGCCTTCTTGATCGCCGGATTGACCAGCACGCGCTCGACGTCATTGTCCTGCGCCGCGGCCTTGAGCACCGCGATGTGCGCCGGCGACCAGATCGCCGGATTGATATCGTTCCAGTCGTCGGCGACGACATTGGTCGCCGAAAGCTCCTCGCGTTCGGCGCGCGTGAACTCGCGGTCCGGCATCGGCGTGAGCCAGATATCGGCGTCGAGCCCGACCTGATGGCTCCAATGGCCGGTCAGCATCGGCCCGCCGCGCGGCTGCGCCATGTCGCCGACCAGTAGTCCCGGCCAGCCGACCTTGGGCGCCTTGTTGGCCAAGCGCTCGAGGAACTTGATGAGATCGGGATGGCCCCAGTTCCGATTGCGCGAAAGCCGCATCACCTGCCACGTCGGGCCGTTGATCGGCAGCGCCTTGGCGCCCGCCAGACAGCCGCTGGTATAGTAGCCGATCGAGCGCGTCGCCAGCGGCGCCGGCGTCGGCTTGCGGCCGAACAACTCCTTGGCCGGCGTCGATGGATCGTCCGGCTTTTCGAGCGGCGGCAGCGGCTTCGGATCGAGCGTGCCGCGGTCCTGCGCCAGCGCGGTGCTGGTCGTGCCGCAAACGGCGAGTGTCAGGAGCAGGGCGCGAATCGAGATCTGGGCCATCGCCCGAGTTTTACTCAATGGGGTGGGTTCGGGGAAGTTGGGCCACGAAATACGGTTGATAGACAACGCGCCGGCGGCGAAAAAGCCAGCCTTTACAGGCGCATCCATCTGGGCGAAAATGGTTAACAGATGCGGCGAAAACGGGTGGGGTCGGGGACCTTTCATGCGTCGTTTCGCCAGTGCTGCCTTGCTTGCGGTTTCGTGCGCTTTCCTCTCCTTCGCGACAGCTGAACGTGCCGCCGCCGACGTTCTCATCAACGTCAACAAATCGACCCAGCGCCTGACCGTCACGGTCGACGGAACGCCCCGTTACGCCTGGGCGATCTCCAGCGGATTGGGCGGCGGACCGCCGTCCGGCAGCTATCGGCCTGAGCGTCTGGAACGCAAGTGGTTCTCGCGCAAGTACGACTGGTCGCCGATGCCGCACGCGATCTTTTTCTATCATGGCTTCGCGATTCACGGCACGAACTACGTGTCGCGGTTGGGCCGGCCGGCCTCGCATGGCTGCGTGCGCCTGCATCCGACTCACGCGGCGACGTTGTTCGACCTGGTGCAGCGGCACGGCAAGAGCAACACCAGGATCGTGGTGGGCAACTCCAGCATGGTCGCGCACCGCTAGCGAACGGCTCCATTGCGCGCTCGCGACTTATGCACGTCATTGAGGGGCGGTGACCCTTTACAAGTTCGCCGCCGCAGCGGAATCTTGCCATCGATACGGCAAGTCCGCGGGGGCGGAGGGATCATGCGTCGTCAATGGGGGGCCGCTTTTGCGGTAAGCGCGGGCCTGCTCGCGTCACTGGTGCTCGCCGACCGAGCCCGCAGCGCCGAGGTCGTCGTCAGCATCGACAAGTCGAGCCAGAGCATGGTGGTGCTGGTCGACGGCGTCGAGCAGCACAAGTGGGTGGTCTCCACCGGCATCGGCGGCGGTCCGCACATCGGCACCTATCGGCCGGGCCGCATGGAGCGCAAATGGGTCTCGCGCAAGTACAACATGGCGCCGATGCCGTACTCGATCTTCTTTGACGGCAACTACGCCATTCACGGCACCGCTAAAATCTCGCAGCTCGGCCGCCGCGCCTCCAAGGGCTGCGTGCGCCTGCATCCGGCCAACGCGGCGATGCTGTTCGATCTGGTGCGCAACCAGGGCGTCGGCAACACAACGATCGTTATCTCCAACACCACGCATGTCGCGGCGAGGGTGGTTCCGGTCGCCTCGCCCGAGGGCCGCAAGATCGCCAGCGCAGAGCCCGCGGCGGCGGAGCTCGTGGCGCTCTCCGGCGACGAGCCGTTTACGGAATAGCAGAGCGATTTCCGCTGGCGCAGGATGGCTCCGTCACTCGATGACGATCTCGCCCACCATGCCGTGGTCGGCGTGCGATTTGCCGTCGCTGCCGACGATGCCGCAGCGTAGGTCGGTGACCCGTCCGGTCTGCACCGGCACGAACCACCATTCCGCGGTCTGGCCGGGATAGACCTCGATCTCGCGGATCGCGCCCTTGAATTCGGCGAGCGTGATGGTCTTGCCGTCGCGCGCCTGCGTGACCTGGACCTTCCGGGTCCAGATCATCTGGGTGAAGTCGTGCGAGGTGAAGTAGTGCGGGTCGTTGCTCGGGTTGCGCAGGATTAATTTGTAGAGCTTGCCGGTTTCGAACTTGAGTTGGCGCGGTGAGAATACATGTTGTCCGGGCTTGCCGAGGTCGACCGTGACCTCGATCGGCTGCTGGCGCGACAGGTCGCCGGCCGCCCCCACGGGCTCGGCCCAGGCGGCCGCGATGAGCGCCGCGACGGCAGATACGACTTGAACGAAACGCATGTTGGAGGCCCTTTCCATGAACTGACGCTGCGATACTATCGCTATTGCGAATTATTTGCAACAAAAGAGCGCAATCGGCCTGACATTTCAGGGCTTCGGCTAGACTGGCGATTCATCGGGACAGCGCGGCCTGATCGGGCGCGTCGCTTCAACAAACGGAGGCAAGCATGGCCGAATACCTGGAGAAGACCGAGTTTCAGAAATCGCGCGCGTTCTCGCCGGCCGTCATCACCCAGGGCGGCAAGACCGTGTGGCTCGCCGGCCAGACGGCGACCAAGGACGAGCACGGCAACGACATCTCCGGGAATTTCGAGGCGCAGGTCCGCACGCTGTTCGGCGCGATCGACAAGACGCTGAAGCGCGCCGGCGGCAGCCTCGCCAACCTGGTCACCATGACGGTGTTCATCTGCGACCCGCGGCACGGCGACAAGTTCGTCGAGATGCGCGGCGGATTTTTTCCGGACGGGAATTTTCCGGCCAGCGCGCTGATCACGATCTCGCACCTGGCGCGGCCGGGGATGCTGATCGAAATTCAGGGCGTGGCGGTGGTCGGCGGGTGACGACGCCAGGCGGCGCTACACATCCACCTTCAGCGCCGCAATAAACGCCTCCTGCGGGATATCCACCTTGCCGAACTGGCGCATCCGCTTCTTGCCCTTCTTCTGCTTCTCTAAGAGCTTGCGCTTGCGCGTGACGTCGCCGCCGTAGCATTTCGCGGTGACGTCCTTGCGCATCGCGCGCACGGTTTCGCGGGCGATGATCTTGCCGCCGATCGCGGCCTGGATCGGCACCTGGAACATGTGCGGCGGGATCAGCTCCTTGAGCTTTTCCACCATGCCGCGGCCGCGCTGCTCGGCGCGCGTGCGGTGCACCAGCATGGACAAAGCGTCGACCGGCTCTTCGTTGACCAGGATCGACATCTTCACCAGGTCGGCTTCCTTGTAGTCGGTGAGATGATAGTCGAAGGAGGCGTAGCCCTTCGACACCGACTTGAGCCGGTCGTAGAAATCGAACACCACCTCGTTGAGCGGCAGATTGTATTTCACCATGGCGCGGCTGCCGACGTAGGTCAGCTCGACTTGTGCGCCGCGCCGGTCCTGGCAGAGCTTGAGCACCGAGCCGAGATAGTCGTCGGGCGTCAGGATGGTGGCTTCGATCCACGGCTCGTGAATCTCGAGAATCTGCATCGGGTCCGGCATGTCCACCGGATTGTGGATTTCGATCTCGGTCCCGTTGCGAAGCTTGATCTTGTAGATGACCGACGGCGCGGTCGCGATCAGGTCGAGGTTGAACTCGCGTTCCAGCCGCTCCTGGACGATTTCGAGATGCAGGAGGCCGAGGAAGCCGCAGCGGAATCCGAAACCGAGCGCGGCCGACGTCTCCATCTCGAAGCTGAAGCTGGCATCGTTGAGCCGCAACCGCCCCATCGCCGCGCGCAAATCCTCGAACTGCGCGGCATCGACCGGAAACAGCCCGCAGAACACCACCGGAATCGCCGGACGGAAGCCGGG
>CAMDEB010000027.1 GCA_945893085.1 Rhodoplanes serenus
GTCATATTCGCGCAGGAACGTCGGCAGCTTGAGCACCTTCAGGTGATGGCCGAGCAGAAGCTGGGGCGTGTCGGTCATGACGCCACCCCGGTGAGCAGATCCAGATACGTCCTGGCCGACGTCGCCGCCACGCTGGCGTTCGGCAGGTAGGGATAAACACTCATGTCAAGGCGTGGCGGCCGCCGCTCGATACGGCACAACACCAGGTGCTTGACCGCATCGAAGCCGATCACGCCGCGATCGATGGCCTCGCGCACGCCGGCGGCGACGTCGTCGACCCTGAACACTTCCATCAGGCGCAGCACCTGCACGAACTCGCGCTTGCCCTGCTTGCCCATGCGGGCCTCGAGCAGGCGGCGCAGCGTGGCGAACGCCTCGGGCAGTTGCCAACCGGCCAACGGGGCCGCCTGATCGAGTGCCCCGATCTTGCGCTCGAGCAGCGCCAGGTAATGCAGCGGGTCGAACACGAAGTCCTCCCGCTCGTAGGATCGGACGTGCCGGGCGATGGTCTCGGCACCGCACGAGATCACCACCTCGTGGACGTAGCCACGAACCACGACCTCGCGATGGCCCCAGGCGGTCGGCACCGAGTAGTCGGTGCCGCGATAGCGCACCAGAGATAATGAACTGACCCGGCCAGCCTGCTTCTCGCAGGCGTCGTAGGGCGTCGGGGGCAGATCGTGGAACGCCGACAGGTCGCGCGCCATCCGCTCCCCGATCGTCTCGGCGTGACCGCGCAGCCGATCGTCGAGACGACGGCGGCACGCTGTCAGCAGATCCTCGTTGAGCGCGTCAAAGCTGGCGGCACGCGGCAGTGGCACCAGGTAGTTCCGACGGATCAACCCGACCAGACCCTCGACCTTGCCCTTGTCGTTGCCCTTGCCCGGCCGACCGAACCGGTCGGTGAACAGGTAGTGCGACTGCAACTCATTGAACACCCGCGTCCGTTGTCGCCTGCCATCCCCCAGGATACGCGCCACCGCGATCCGGGTGTTGTCGTACAGGATCGACTGCGGCACCTTGCCGAAGAAGTCGAACGCCGCCACGTGACCGGCACAGAACGCCTCTGTCGTCTCCGCCGGATAAGCCTGCACGAAGCCAGCGTCCGAGTGCGGCAGGTCCATGGCGAAGAAGAGGATCTTCCGTTCCACTCCGCCGATCACCGCCAGAGCCTCGCCGAAGTCAGCCTGCGCATGACCAGGATCGTGCCGCAGCGGCACGAACATCTCGCGCTGCCGCTGACGCAGCCCCAAAACGTAATCCTTTACGATGGTCAGGCCGCCGCCATAGCCGTGCTCGGCGCGCAGACGCTCGAAGATCCGCTTCGAGGTGTGCCGCTGCTTCGCTGGACGGCCCTTATCATCCTCTAGGATCTGATCGATGATACCGACAAACGGGTCCAGCTTCGGCCGTACCGGCGGGCGGCTGCGCCGGTACCCGGGCGGAACCGAAAAGGCCAGCATCTTCGCTACCGTCCGAGGATCCAGCCCAAACCGCCGAGCAGCCTCACGACGGCTCAGACCATCAATCCGCACCGAATGGCGGACCTGCCGGTAAAGTTCCACGTCTTTCATCCCTCCGCCCTCTGCACTCCATGCAAAGAGCTATCTGCCGAGGCATTCTTGCTCCGGCGCAACCAGACTTTCTGGCCGCTTCAATGAGGGATTTTCTCTCCGGCGCTTACAGTTCGACAGCGCACCTACTTTCTCTGCGGCGCAAGCCGCCCCGCTGGGGTCGGATCAATTGATCCGCATCGCAATCACGCGACGTTGAGTGTCGTTCTGACGACACGAAATTTCTATTCCGCCTGCTCAATATGGAACTGAATTCTAAATTGATGGTTGGAACCACCGCATGGACGATCACACCCAGCCTGCGCTGAAGCCGCGCACTCTTGCCGCGCAGGCGCTGGGCGCGGGTGATCCGGCCACCCATGCGCTGGTGCCGCCGATCCATATGTCCAGCACGTACATCCGCGATCCGGACAACGGCTACAGCACCGGCCATGTCTACGGGCGGACCGACAACGCTTCGGTGCAACAGGCGGAGGCGCTGGTCGCAGCGCTGGAGGGGGCCGAGCAGGCAATGATGTTCGGCTCCGGAATGGCGGCTGCCACGGCCGTATTTCTGGCGCTTGAACGGCCGACCCATATTGTCGCATCGCGGGTAATGTATTGGGGCTTCCGTTCGTGGCTTCGCGACATCGGCCGCTATGGCCATACCGTCACCTTCGTCGAAACATCCGATTTGCAGGCTGTGCACGACGCGGTACGGCCCGGCGAAACCGGCCTGTTCTGGATCGAAACCCCGAGCAATCCGCTTTGGACAATAACGGACATCGCAGCCATCTCAGAGATCGCGCACGCCAGCGATGCGTTGCTCTGCGTCGACTCGACGGTTTCTACGCCGATCTTTACGCGGCCGGTCGCTCACGGAGCGGACATCGTCGTCCATTCAGCGACCAAATATCTGAACGGGCATTCCGACATTGTTGCGGGTGCCTTGGCTGTCGCCCGGGCGAACGAATTCTGGGAGAGGATCGGGCTGATCCGCTCGCAACTCGGGGCCTGTCTTGGGCCGTTCGAAGCCTGGTTGCTGATGCGCGGAATGCGCACACTCGATTTGCGGGTGCGCGAGCAGGCCAAGAGCGCAGCGCTCCTTGCAAACCGGTTAATGGATCATCCCGCGCTGTCGGATGTGCTGTACCCCGGCCTCAAGTCGCACCCGGGCCATAAGGTGGCGATGAGGCAAATGGTCGGCGGCTTTGGCGGCATGCTGTCGATCCGGGTCAAGGGCGGTGAGGCCGCGGCCGTCGCAACCGCGGCCCGCGTCAAGGTCTGGAGACGTGCCACCTCGCTCGGCGGCGTCGAGAGCTTGATCGAGCATCGCGCGTCGATCGAAGGCCCGGGAACGCCGTGTCCGGGCGATCTCCTGAGGTTGTCGGTCGGACTTGAAGATGTCGACGACCTGTTCTTCGACCTAGTTCGGGCGCTGGGATCGCCGTCCCTTGAAACGTATTATGGGAGCGTTGATTGAGCACCGTCGCCGTCGCCATCGTCTGCAAGACACCAATGCCGGGGCGCTCGAAAACCCGGCTGTCGCCGCCGCTGCGTCCGGAAGAATGCGCAGCGATTTCGGCCTGCTTCATCCAGGATTTGTCCCGCACCATCGGCGACCTGGCGGCCGATGGCGATGTGACCGGCTATGCCGTCTACACACCGAGTGGTTCGGAGACCGTGCTGCGGCGCCTTTTGCCCACCAGCTTTAAAATCGTGCCGCAATTTGACGGAGATTTCGGCGAGCGGCTGCTGCAGGGTACGGCCGATCTCCTCGACGCAGGTCATCAAGGCGCGATCCTGGTCAATTCGGACAGCCCGACGCTGCCGCGCTCGATCTTGCGCGCCGCGGTCGATGCAGTCCGGCGCGAGGACCGCGTCGTGCTCAGTCCCGCCTTCGATGGCGGCTACACCTTGATAGGCCTTTCAAAACCGCATGTGCGCCTGTTCGAGGATATCCCATGGAGCACCAGTTCGGTCTATCGCCTCACGCAGGAGCGGGCACGCGAGACCGGTCTGCGCGTGGTCAATGTGCCCGGCTGGTACGACGTCGACGACGCGACGTCGCTGCGGATGCTCGAAGATGAGTTCTCAGGCCGCCTGCTCGACTTCGCCGACGGCACCGAAGCACCACACACACGCCAGTTTCTCACCGCCCGGACGGCAGCGCTTGCCGAGCCTGCCGACATGACGCTTTGAATCTGGATGTTGCTTCCGGCAGGAAACCGATCCGTGGCGGTGGTCATTCCGTGCCTCAACGAGGCAGAGCCGATCGCAGGAGTCGTGCGCCATGTTCTGGCGCAGGGTGTCGACGTTGTGATCGTGGTCGATAACGGTTCGACCGACGACACCGCGCGGTACGCTATTGACGCGGGCGCAGTGGTCGTCAGCGAGTCCAGGCGCGGCTACGGCCGCGCTTGTGCTGCAGGCGTGAAGGCAGTGCCGGCGGGAATCGAGATCGTCTGCTTTCTCGACGGCGACGGAAGCGATGCGCCGGAATTCATACCGGCGGTTGTCGGGCCTGTCGCGGCTAACGTCGCGGACTTCGTCATGGGTTCCAGGCTTCTCGGTCGCCGCGAGCCCGGCAGCATGACGCCGCAGCAGATGGTGGCGGGATGGATCGCGGGACTGCTGATGAAGCTGACCTACGGCGTGCATTTCACAGACATGTCGCCATTTCGCGCGCTTCGTCTTGACCGGCTGCGCGCGCTCGGCATGGTCGAACAGACTTATGGGTGGAATCTTGAAATGCAAATGCGTGCGGCGTCGGCTGGGCTGCGCATCCTGGAGGTGCCGCTGGATCATCGTTGCCGGCGCGGCGGTGTTTCGAAGGTGTCCGGTAATTTGATCGCGGGTCTCAGCGCCGCCTGGAAAATCAGCGCCACGTTTCTGCGTCTCGCCGTCTCGCCGTCTCGCTACGATCCACGTCGCCCACTCTGAATGCCAAAGGGAAGCCGCGATGAGGGTTTTGCTGACTGGCGGCGCGGGTTTCATCGGTCAGCATGTGTTGCGGGTGCTGTTGTCTCGCGACCATGAGGTCCGCGTGCTGGATTCGCTCCGCAAGGACGTGCACTCGGATGCGCAATGGACCGCGCCGGCGGACGTTGAATTGTGCGTGGGCGATGTGCGCGACGCGTCCGCCATCGATCGCGCGCTGTCGGGCGTGGAAGCGGTGTTGCACCTCGCTGCCAAGGTTGGCTTGGGAGTGGCGGTCGGCGATATGCCCGATTATGCTTCGTCCAATGACGCCGGAACCGCCGAGTTGCTGGCCGGCATGGCTCGCGGGGGCGTTCAAAGGCTGACACTGGCAAGTTCCATGGTGGTGTATGGGGAAGGTATAGGGTACTGCGCACAGCACGGGGCTGTGACGCCTGGCCCTCGCATCGAGACCGCACTTGCGGCCGGCGAGTTCGAGTCTCCCTGTCCGGCGTGCCGCCGGCCTTTGGCCGCCACTCTGGTAGGCGAGAACACGCCGCTCGATCCCCGCAACGCCTATGCCACCAGCAAGGTCGCGCAGGAATTCTATGCCAGCAATTGGTCGCGGGTCACCGGCGGCTCGGTTGCGGCCCTGCGCTATCACAACGTCTATGGCCCCGGCATGCCGCGAGACACACCCTACGCTGGCGTTGCGGCAATTTGTACCTCGGCGGTGCGGCTCGGCGAAGCTCCGAAGGTTTTCGAGGACGGCGGACAACGGCGCGACTTCGTCCATGTGCGGGACGTTGCCCTAGCCACGGTTCTGGCTTGCGAGAAGCACACCTCCGGAATACGCACCTTCAATGTGGGTTCAGGAACGCCTCGGACGGTCGGCGAGATGGCAGGCGCATTGGCAAACGCACTCAACGGCCCTTCTCCGGTCGTAACGGGAACCTATCGCCTCGGCGACGTGCGCCATATCACGGCGGATTCTTCTCGTCTTCGCGAAGAACTCGCGTGGACTCCAGGAGTTAGCTTCGAGGACGGAATGACGGAATTGGCGTCGCTCTCATAGGAAACCGGCATTGCGAAATGCACATGAACCGCCACGGTCTTGGCGATGCAAAAATTCCCTGTTCTTTCCAAAAAATTCTCTGTTCGAATGTGTAGGGAATTTAGCCCAAAAACCGCGAAATCATTGGGCTTGAAGGGCCTCTGATTTGCGACGTCGACCCTCCACAACGATGTCCTGTCCGATTCGGAGGCAGGTGCGAACTACATCGCAAGCAACTGGCATCCGGACAAGGTCAGGAACAGGTACGACAACATCTACAGATACGATACCATCTCCACGGAGATCTGAGACACGAGATCGAGCTCATCGCGGGGTGCAAGGCACGCTGTGCCGCAACTTGGCAGGTGCCAAGTAGGCTTGAATACAAGAATGCGCGGAGAGCGATTTTTCCAGGCCAGGATGGCCCCCTATTGCGCGGTCCGTCTACCGCTTCCGGAAGTCCCCGCCCTCTGCTAACTTTTCGCCGTTCCGGGGCTCATTTGGGGAATTCCGGCTGATCATCTCCGACTAGACGAACTGATAATTTCCGAGGAGTCGGAAGGCACCATGGAAGGAATCGTCATGTCAGGCTCTGCGCGTTGGCGCTTCGGCGCGATCATCGGTACGGTGACGGGCGTTCTGCTGGCTGCTGCGGCCATCACGCCATCCTTGGCGCAGACTTACCCAAGCGGTCCCGTCCGCGTGGTGGTGCCGTTCGGCGCCGGCGGCGCCACCGACGTTCTGGCGCGCGTGTTCGCCGAGCGTTTGCAACAGAGTCTTGGCCAGTCAGTCACGATCGAGAATCGTGCCGGCGGAGGAGGCATGGTCGCCGCCACGGCCTTCGCACGCGCTCCCGCCGACGGTTATACCCTGTTCTTCACCACGACCGGGCCGATCACCATCGTGCCGCTGATGAATGGCAGGGACACGCGCAAGGATTTGGTCCCGGTCGCCATAGTCGCGGTCCAGCCGGCCTGGCTGGTGGCGAACTCGGCTTCGCCGTTCAAGACGTTCGGCGACGTCGTCAAGCACGGCAGGGAGAATCCTGGAAAGCTCACCTTCGGCTCGCCCGGACTGGGAACCGAGTCGCATCTCGCAGCCGAAGCGGCGGCGCGCTCGGCGGGAATCAAGTTGGTGCATGTGCCGTTCCGCGGCGGCGCGGAGGTGGTTCCGGCGCTGTTGGGACGGCAGACCGATCTCGCGTCGCTCACCACCGCTTCTGTCGCTGCTCCGCTGAAGCAGGGTAGCATGCGAGCGTTCGCCGTTTCCTCGCCGCAGCGCGTCAGCGACTTTCCCGATGTGCCGACCTTTGCGGAGCTTGGCCATTCCGGCGCCACCATGCTGCCGTGGTGGGGCCTGATGGCGGCGCCGGGCACGCCGCAAGCCATTGTGGCGCGCCTCGCTCAGGAGTTGGAGGCGGCGACCAAGGACCCGGCCGTGCGCGAGCGGTTGAAGGCGACCTTCGTGCAGATCGACTACGCCGGGCCGCAGGAGTTCGCACGGCGCATCGAGGGTGAGGCCGCGCTCTATGGCGAGATTATCCGCGCGGCTAACCTCAAGATCGAGCAGTGAGACGAAGCCCCGCACGGACCGCGGCACGCTCGATCGCAAAGCTCTGGTCGAGCGGCCGAGCCGGGACCGGACGTGATAAACGGGCGCGCCACATCGCCTGCTACAGCTGCCACCTCCCCGGCCTGACGACGGTCAACTTGAAGCGCCGACAAAGGTGAAAGGGGCAATCTGCGCCGCCGCTCCGAAATAGGCTGCCTGCAATTCCTTGTCATTCTGGAAGGTGCTCTTACACAGCCTTCTGTAGATGACGCCGGCGGTCAGCGACGGCCGATCGAACGGATAGGGGTCGAGAGCGATCGTTGCAGCGTCGATCGGCGTCAGTTCCATGCGCACGCCTGTGGCATCCGCGTAGCCAGTCGGCACCGGCTCGATCGCGTCCTTCTTGAGGTGCTCCTGGCTGCAGATGTACAGCGACAAAAGGTCCCAGACCTGGAGCAGATGGTAGTTCTTCGCCAACTCCTCCGGATCGAGACCTCGAGCGGCAGCCTTTTGCTTGGCCTCACTGCGAACGATAAAGGCCTCGATGCTGTCGCTTAGCTTGCCGCGCTGGATCGCCGGCGGCTGCCGTATGATGCCGTAGCGGGATTGCCACAGGCCGGTGCGGTGCTTGCTCATCAAAAGTCCCGCGTAGATATCGATGCTGCTCAGCCAGTCGCCGGCCCACTCGAATGCTTCGAGTTGCAGGGCATCATTGGGTACTTCCCGGTAGTTCGGTGTTTTGCCGGTATCCTTGTTGAGCCGTGGCCCGGTCTCATAACGAATCCAACCCTTGTCGTGAAACATCGCCGCCCGCACGGCCGACTCGTAGGGGTGCGGTTTTTCGAATGCCTTATTGCCCCAGTGCGCTGCAAAAAGACCTGAAAGTTGAGCGTGGTCGTTTTGGGTGATCATCACGATCGAACCGTCAGATTCGTATCTCACGATCATCTCGCATCCTTCCTGTCGAGCTTTTTGACTCGTGCGTCGCCGCGAAGGTGAAACAATTTCCACGACCCGGCGCGCCACACCTCCGCTGCCGACGTTAGAAAGAGTGTTGCCCAGGCCGTTGTGGCAACGTCAATGAGCGGGCAGTGGCCGCCGGGGGTCTGCTCGTCCATTTTCGGGGGATATTCGAACAGAAATTGAGCTTGACGGTCAATTATCAGGCGCGTTCAATTTAAGAGCACGCGGAATTGGACCGCAATCAGACGAGACCGAATATGGACGAACGTCAGCCGGCGACCAAATCGTCACCCTATCGCGGCTGGCCCCGTTACGAAGCAGCCGACCTGGGGTTCCGTCACTATTGGTATCCGGTCTTGGAGTCGCGGCTGCTGAAGAATCGGCCAAAGCCGGTCAAAGTGCTGGGCGAAAAGATCGTGCTGATGCGCGACGGTGACAAGGTGCGCGCGCTGAACGACCGCTGCCCGCATCGTGGCGTTCCATTATCGGCAGGCCGGCAGGAGTTTCCAGGAACGATCTCCTGCATCTATCACGGCTGGACCTATAAGCTCGCCACCGGGGAACTCGCGGCGGCGTTGACCGACGGTCCTGACTCGCCGATCTGCGGCAAGGCCAGCGTTCGCGTCAAAACCTATCCGGTCGAAGAGCGCGCCGGAGTTATCTGGCTTTATGTCGGCGACGAACCGCATCCGCCCGTCGAGGAGGATGTCCCCGAGGAGTTTTTGGAGCCGAACGCCGTTGTCATCCCGATGATCGAGTTACGCAAAGGTGACTGGCGTTACGCCATGGAGAACGCCGTCGATGAGGCGCACACGCGCTATCTGCATCGCCGCACGCCCTTTGCATTTTTCCGGCTGTTTCCCGGCTATCAGACCGATGTGCATATGGTGCCGACAGAGGACGGCAAATGGCTTCGCCGCCTCAGCAAGCCGGTGTTCGGTCCCAACACCTATCCGAACGTCGGTGTTTGGCCGCGCGATGGCTTCTGGCGCAAGGCCGGAGGGCAGGTGATCGTGGGCATGTGCCGGTTGCCCGGCGTGTTCTATGTCGGCCACAAGAACTGGCACGACTATCAGTTCTTCACCCCGGTCGACGAAAACCACCATCTGATGGTGCAGATCGCGGTCCGCAAGACGACTGGCCTCGGAGTCCTGTGGTGGAAGCTGCGCGTCTGGAGCTACATCCGCCTGTTCCATCGGATCATGCTCAACCGCTGGGAGGACGGCTTCATCGTGCAATCGATGGATTGCCCACCTGAGCGTCTGTTCCGGCCCGATATTGCAATCGTCGCCTGGCGGCGATGGTGCGATCAGCAGGCGCGGACGGCGCCCGGCGCTGGTTCGGAGAGTGCCGCTGAATCTGCTCCATCGGCGCGGCCCGGTGCCGCGAAACCGGAGCGCAGCTCCGTGGCAGATGATCTGGAGAAGATCAAGTTGCCCGAGCACGAGCCCAGTTAACGCCCAAACGGGCCGGCAACCGGCCGATCGAGAATCGATGAAGATCGTAGTGACGGGCGGTGCGGGCAAGCTGGGTCACTGGGTTGTACGCGATCTCGCGTTGGCCCTGCACTCGGTCACAGTTTTCGACAAGGTGCGCAGTACGGAGAGGGCCGATCGAATTGTGATTGGCGATATCGAGAATCTGTCTGAAGTCAGCGATGCCTTCGATGGTGCCGACGCAGTCATCCATTTGGCTGGCATTCCAACGCATGGCGTCTTTGCCGACGACGTAACGTTCCGCATTAACGCTATGGGTACGTTCAATGTACACGAGGCCGCCCGGAAGCGTGGCATCGGGCGCGTGGTGAGCCTGAGCAGCGAAGCGGTGCTTGGCTGGGCGCCCGGATCGTGGGAACGAGAGCACGTTCCCGCCTACCTTCCGATTGACGAGAATCATCCCTGTGCGCCGCAAGATTGTTATGGGCTTTCCAAGCAGGTGGTGGAAGACATCGCCCGCTCGTTCACGGCCAAGTGCGGGATGGAGACCGTGCTGATCCGTGCTCCCTGGGTGGTGTCTCCGGAGGAACTCGAGCAGCTCGCCAAATCGGGAGGCCGCACGCCGAGCCGGTTTGCACTGTACCACTATATCGATGCCCGCGACCTTGCCCAGGCATGCCGGCTCGCGGTGGAACGGCCGCTGCATGGCACCCATACGGTTTATGTGGGATCCGGCGAATCCTCCGTCGCTGAGCCGTTGAGTTCGCTGTTGCCGCGGTTAATGCCATCGATCGGCGACAAAGCGCAGGCTTTGCAGGACCGGCGCGCGGCGGTGTCGATCGAAAAGGCCAAGCGTCTGCTGGACTGGGAGCCGAGGCATTCGTGGCGAAACTTGTCGGTGTAGGTCGTCAGCACTGGTCGGTTTGAATGGACAGGGCGGCACTAGCTATTCACCGTCGACCGCCGCCATTCATCCCCGATGCGCGGCCGCTGCCGTCGTTGCCGGATCTGCCGACGCTGGCGGTTGCGGCGAACCTGCCGCAATTCGAGGATATTACGGCTTGGACTGCCTTGGTCGCGCCGGCCGGCACGCCCGCGGCTATCGTCGACAAGCTTTAAGCGGAGGTCGTCCGCATCTACTCCGATCCCAAGATCGTCGCACGTCTGGCGGCCCTTGAGATTGCTGCTGTCACCAGCACGCCGTCGGAACTCGGTGATTTCCATCGCCGGGAGCTTGCCCGCTGGAGCCAAGTGTTCAAAAAGAACAAACTCGATTTCTAGGCGTCAGTCAGATTCCGCCCCTGGCGGTGCTGCTGGCCGACCGCGCGCTCGGAGCCCGAGTTCGACAAGGTCACCAAGATGATCACCGAGATTTTTTTGAACCGCGGGGTGCTGCATCGCGGCTTGCTTTCGCTCAAGCCCGCGACGTAAAAGTCATCGGTAGAGTGGGGCGGGCAATTCCGGACAACGGCGAATGACGACAGGTGCAAGCGACAAGCCGGCGACGGTGGTCGAGCGGATCAAGCGCGATTTCAAGGTCATCAATCTCGGCATTTTCTTCGACGAGGCCACGCGGGACCATCCGGACAACGTCGCCATCATCGATCTGGCCGAGGCCAAGCCACGGTCCTACACCTATACGGAGCTCGAGGCCGAGGTGCGCCGCGCCACGCAGGCGCTGGCGTCGGTCGGGCTGCGCAAGAACGATCGATGCATCATTTCGATTCCCAACGGGGCGTTGTTTCTGACAGCGTTCCTCGGAGCGCTGCGGCTCGGCGTCATTCCGGTGCCGATCAACTTCCGGCTCGGCGCCGACACCATGCGGAGCATCATGCGCGATGCCCGTTGCGGCGCCATCGTCGGCAGTCCGCGGGATACGGCGACCTGTTGCGACATCGCCGACACGCTCAGCCTGGATGTCCGCCTGTCGACCGACGAGGCGAGACCCGGCTGGAGCGACTATTGCAGCCTGGTTGCGAAGCAGCCGGGCATTCATTTCGTCGAGCCGATGGCGTTCGACGATATCGCCTTTCAGCCCTACACCTCTGGCTCGACCGGCACCCCGAAGGGGATCGCGCTCACCCACGGCGGCATGATCTGGGGCATCGAGCACAGCCAGACCTATTGGCCGCTCAAGCCTTCGGATCGCATGATCGTATCGGCGCCGATGTTCCACAAGAACGCGATGCGGGGCTCCGTCAAGCCGACGTTGCGCGCCGGCGCCTCGCTCGTCATTCTGCGCAACTTCGATCCGCGCCGCTATCTGCAGGCGTTGGCCGACCACAAGGTCACGAGCTGTAGCGGCGTGCCGACCATGTTCGCCGAGATGCTGCGACAGACCGATCTGATCGAGTCGCTCGACTTCTCGGCCTTGAAGCGGATTTCGATGGGCTCGGCCATCGTCCCGCCGGAGCTGATCCAGCGGCTGACCGATACATTCAAGGTGAGCGTCCGTGAAAGCTTCGGTCTCACCGAGGGCGGCGGCGCGATCCGGCAGCCGATCGACGGCCGCATTCCGCCCCAGGGCAGCGTGGGCTTCGTCGCGCCGGAGCTTGAGGTCAAGCTGGTCGGGCCGAATGGCGAGGAAGCGGACGAGGGCGAATGCTGGATTCGCAGCCCCTACGTGCTGCGCGAGTACGTCAATCTTCCGGAGCTGACGCGCGAGCGGATTCGTGACGGCTGGCTGCGAACCGGCGACATCCTGCGCCGCGACGCCGAGGGCTTCCACTATTACGTGACCCGCATCGACGACATGTTCGTCTGCGGCGGCGAGAACATCTACCCCAAGGAGGTGGAGAACGTCGCTCTCAAACATCCCGATGTCGCCAACGTCGCGGTCGCGCCGCTGACGCACGACACCAAGGGCTTTGCACCGGCTGCCATGGTGGTGTTGAAGGCCGGACGGAAGGTCGCCGAGCAGGACCTGCAGAATTTCTTTGCGGAGAATGGACCGGCGTTCGCAATCCCGCGCGCCATCATGTTCGTCGATACGATCCCGCTCAACGGCGCCGGCAAGGTCGACCGGCCGCTGATCCGGCGGACCATGGAGGAGAGGTTCGGCACCTTGCAAAGCCGAGGCCTCGGGCGCTCATGAGCATGAGCCCGGATCAGATCGCTTCGGTGCTGGCACCGCATCTGTCGCAGACCGAGGTCCGTTCGCTGATGGTCGCGCTCGCCAAGGTGCCGAGCCCGCAGACCGAGCTGTTCGAAGCCGAACCGTTGCTCCGCACCTTCATCAAGACCGCGGTGGCGCCGCGGGTCGAGGCGATGGGGTTCAAGGACATCCGCTTCGACGGCATGGGCAACCTGATCGCCACCTACGGCGCCAACAAGACCGGCGCGTCGCTGATGTTTTGCAGCAACGCGATGAACCAGCCGCAGGCGACGATGAAGAACGCCTATTCCGGCGACATCATCGACGGGCGCCCGCACGGGCTGCCGGGCGAAGCGGTCATGGGCAAGGGGCTGAGCGAGCAGAAGGCCAACCTGGCCGCCATGCTGCATGCCATCGACGCCGTCATCAAAAGCGGCACCCCGATCGACGGCAGACTGGTGTTCCTGTGTTGCGTCTCCGGCGAAACCGGCCGCCACGACGCCATCCGCAGCGTCATCGAGGCCGAAGGCGTGCGCGCCGACATGTGCATTCTGGGCGGCAACAGCAACCGGATCAGCCTCGGCAACCGCGGCCGCATCGACGTTTTCATCACGGTCAAGGGCAGCCCGTCGCACAGCTCCAGGCCGCACGACGGCTGCAACGCGATCACCGGCGCATTCGAGGTGCACCGGCGGCTGCTGGAAAACATCAAGTTGACCGGCACGCATCCGCAGCTTGGCAAGCAGACGCTGACGATCAATCACATCCGCAGCTTCCCGGAATCGACCCACACGATTCAGGACCGCTGCGAGCTTGTCGTCGATCGCCGGCTGTTGCCCGATGACGACCCGAACGTCGCCTTCGAGCAGATCGAGAAGGTCGCCATGACCGTCGACGGCATGAACGACCCGGCCAGCGGCAAGCCGTGGTCGGTTGCGGTCAAGCTCGGGCCGTTCATGTATCCATCGCTGGTGACAACGGGCTCGACGATCGTGAAGGCCATCACCGAGGCAGCGCTGGCCATGACGGGGACCGCGCCCGAGACGATGTACAATCCGAGCGCGTTCGATCAGGGCTATTTGAACCACGCCGGAATCGAATGCTGCAACTATGGTCCCGGCGAACATCTGTTCGCACACACCGACATGGATATGGCTTCGGTGGATCGCGCGTTCGATGCGGCCAAGGTGTTCGCCTTCATGATTCTCCGGCGCCTCGGCGGCGGATGAACGTGCCATGAGCCGGCTTAACGCGCTCCAACACGCAGAAGACTATTTCGATCGCGGCGGCTTTAAGACCGATCTGGCGCGGCGCGTGGCGATACCGACCGAGAGCCAGAACCCGGAGCGGGCGGAAGAGTTGCAGCGCTATGTCCGCGCCGAGATGATCCCGGCGCTGGAGGCGCTCGGGTTCGGCTGTCGCGTGATCGAGCAGTCGGGGGCGCCGGGGCCATTCCTTTATGCCGAGCGGATCGAGGCTGCGCATCTGCCGACGGTCCTGGGCTACGGACACGGTGACGTCATCCGTGGTCTCGATGCCGGATGGAAAGAGGGCATCGGCCCGTGGCGCCTGGTGGAGATGGACGGCCGCTATTGGGGGCGCGGCGTCGCCGACAACAAAGGCCAGCACACCATCAATCTCGCGGCGCTCGCCGCGGTGCTGCACGCCAGGGGATCGCTCGGCTTCAACGCCAAATGGCTGATCGAAATGGGCGAGGAGACCGGTTCGCGCGGCCTGCGCGAGGTGTGCGAGGCCAACAAGGCGTTGTTTGCAGCCGATGTCTTCATCGCCTCGGACGGCCCACGGCTCTCGGCGGATCGTCCGACCATCTTCCTGGGATCGCGAGGCTGTGCGTCGATCGATCTGTGGATCGATGCGCGCGAGGGCGGACACCACTCGGGCAACTGGGGCGGCCTGCTTTCAAGCCCGGCGATTCAGCTTGCGCATGCGCTGTCCACCATCGTCGATGGCAAAGGACAAATTCTGGTTCCTGAGTTGCGGCCGAACCGCATCTCGAACTCGGTGCGGCAGGCGCTTGCGGATTGCGAGATCGCGACCGGCCCGGACGATCCCGCGATCGATCCGGATTGGGGCGAGCCCGGGCTGACGGCGGCGGAGAAGGTCTTCGCCTGGTGTGCGTTCGAAATCCTGGCGATGACATCCGGCAACCCGGAAAGCCCGGTCAATGCTATACCGCCGCGAGCCTGGGCGCGGACCCAGGTGCGCTTCGTCGTCGGCGTCGACCCAGACGGGTTCGTTCCCGCGATTCGGCGGCACCTCGATCGTCACGGCTTCTCGATGGTCCAGGTCGCGCCGTCCGGCGACGAGGTGATGCACGCGACGCGGCTCGACCCGGATCACCAGTGGGTGCGGTGGACCTCGGCCTCGATCGCGCGGACGATCGGTAAGCCGCCGGCCATCGTCCCCAATCTCGGCGGCTCGTTGCCGAACGATGTCTTTTCCGAAGTCCTCGGACTGCCGACGGTGTGGATTCCCCACTCCTATCCCGGCTGCTCGCAGCATGCACCGAACGAGCATCTGCCATGCGCCCTCGCGCGCGAGGCGCTGCAATTGATGGCCGGGGTTTATTGGGATCTCGGGGAACCTGGAACGCCCGCGTAGTCTGCGCGGCAGCTCGTCATCAACATGAACACCTATCACGACTTCGGTTTGACCGATGTTCGCAGCTCTTGCGCGCCCTGCGCGCGAATCAGCCCGCAGGAGACAAGCGCGCGCTGAATCAATCCACTGCAATCACTATGTTGTGAATCCACAGAAATTGCTGCATTCCAGCCGCGCAATGTCCGATGTGGACGACGCCTGATCGGCGGGCCTCTCCAATTGACGTTCACGCCATCAGCGCAATACTTCAATGAGATAGAGCATGTTCCGATTCCCGAGTTGCTGTGCGTCCAGGTCTGTGATTCGCCAGGAGGCTCGGTAATGGATGCGGTGTCAGGCGTACGCTGGTTCGCGGTGCAGACTCACAGCCGTGCCGAGGAAAAAGCTGCGGCCCATCTCATCCGTCAGGGTTTCGAGGTCTATCTGCCCCGCTATCTGCGCCGCAAGCGTCACGCGCGCCGCACCACGGTCGAGCCCGCCGCATTGTTCCCGCGCTATTTGTTCGTCGCCGTCGATATGATCCTGCAGCGCTGGCGCGTGGTTCATTCCACGGTCGGCGTGACGCGGTTGGTCTGCAACGGCGATGAGCCGGCCCTTGTGCCGGACCGGGTGATCCAAGACCTCAAGCGCCGGCAGGACGACAGCGGCTATGTGCGGCTGGAGCGCCGCCCGCGGTTTGCCGTCGGCGACAGGATTCATGTTCTCGAAGGCGTGTTCGCTCCGTCCCAAGGTCTGTTCGAAGGACTGACCGACGGCGAGCGCGTGGCCATTCTCCTCGATCTGCTCGGCCGCAAGGTCCGCGTCGTGCTCGACATGGATTGCGTCGCGGCCGCCTGATCGAAGGGAAACGCTGGTATGGGCAACCGGATGAGCATTTCACCCGGAATGCGGTAGCTATTTGTCCGCTCGGACACGACTGACGCTGTTGCCGCGCGTCGATGCACCATTTCAAGCGCAAACGATCGGACCAACGCATGTCCATGCCCAGCCGACTGCCACGCCGCATGCCCAGCCATGCGGAAACTTTCTTTAGCGAATCCGGCCGTATTTGCGCAACCATCGACACCGACCAGGTCGAGGCGCTGACCGCGGAGCTCGCCGCTTTGCGCGACCGCATGGGCCGGCTGTTCATCATCGGCGTCGGCGGCAGCGCCGCCAATTGCAGCCACGCGGTCAACGATTTCCGCAAACTGTGCGGCATCGAGACCTATTCGCCGGTCGACAACGTGTCCGAGTTGACCGCCCGCGCCAATGACGAAGGCTGGGAGACGATCTTCGCCGGCTGGCTGGAGGTCAGCCGGCTCGGGCCGGACGACGCCATCCTGGTGTTTTCGGTCGGCGGCGGCGATATCGCGCGCAATGTGAGCACCAACATTGTCCAGGCGGTGGACTACGCCAAGGCCCGGGGCGCCAAGGTGTTTGGCATCGTCGGCAAGGACACCGGCCACACCGCCCGGCAGGGCGATGTGGTGGTGGTGGTTCCGCAGGTGAACGACGCGCGCGTGACGCCGTTGTCGGAGGCATTCCAGGCGGTGGTATGGCATTGCCTGGTCAGCCATCCGAACCTGCAGGTGAAGAAAACCAAGTGGTGACGACGTCTCGCGCGGTCTTCCTTGATCGCGACGGCGTGCTGGTCGTTCCGACGTTTCGCGATGGCCGCAGCTTTGCGCCCACGCGACTGGAGGATTACCGGTTCTACCCCGCGGCGGCGCCGGCGCTGACGCGTCTCAAGGCTGCCGGCTACCGGATCGTGGTGGTGACCAATCAGCCGGACGTGGGCAAGGGGCTGATCGCGCGCGACGTCATGGACGAAATGCACGCCCGGTTGTGCCGGGCGATGCCGATCGACGCCGTCATGGCGTGCTTCCACACCCAGGCCGAGGGTTGCGATTGCCGCAAGCCCAAGCCTGGCATGTTGATCGATGCGGCGAGGCAATTGCGAATCGATCTTACCGAGAGCTACATCGTCGGCGATCGTGCCTCGGACGTAGAAGCGGGGGAGGCGGCCGGCTGTCGTACCGTTTTAATCGACCTCGACTACCGCGAACACAAGCCTGTTGCGCCAACCTTCACCGTGCGGTCTGTCGCCGAGGCTGTCGATGTCATGACTCGGTGCAACCCCGAAACAACCGGAGGCACCTATGCCGCGCGTTCAAGATTTGAAGGTGAAGATTTTCGCCGACGGGGCCGATCTTAAAGCGATCATCGAAATGGCGAAGAACCCTGTGATCAAGGGGTTCACCACCAATCCGACGCTGATGCGCAAGGCCGGCGTCACCGATTACGAAGGCTTTGCCCGCAAGCTGCTCGAAGTGGTCACTGACCGGACGGTTTCGTTCGAGGTGTTCGCCGACGACTTCACCGGCATGGTCCGTCAGGGCCGGCAGATCGCGAGCTGGGGCAAGAACGTCAACGTCAAGATCCCGGTGTCGAACACCAAGGGCGAGTTCACCGGTCCGGTGCTGAAGCTGCTGTCGGCGGAGGGCGTGATGCTCAATGTCACCGCCGTCTTCACGGTCAAGCAGGTCAAGGCGGTTGCCGAGGTGCTCAACCCTGACGTTGCCGCGATCGTCTCGGTGTTCGCCGGCCGCATCGCCGATACCGGGCTCGATCCGCTCTCGCACATGAAGGCCTGCAAGAAGGCGCTCAAGTCGCGGCCGAAGGCGGAACTGCTGTGGGCGAGCCCCCGCGAGGTGCTGAACGTGTTCCAGGCCGACGAGGTCGGGTGCCAGATCATCACCTGCACAAACGACCTGATCGCGAAGCTGGCGCTCGCCGGCAAGGATCTCACCGAGTATTCGCGCGAGACCGTGCAGATGTTCTACCGCGATGCGCTCGCGTCCGCCTATTCGCTCGACGAGGTCCAAGACAAGGCCGCCTGAGACCTCGAAACGTTCGCCGGCATCAATCTGGATAGAAAGCACCGATGCAAAGATTGTTCGACAAGGTTCTGGTCACCGGCGGGGCCGGCTATTGCGGCAGCCGCCTGGTGCCGCAGCTTCTTGCCAGTGGCTACAAGGTGACGGTCAAAGCCTGCCGCCGCTGCTCACGGTGCTGCCGCCGTCGGCCCGGCCGCAGATGCGCCGGGCGCTGATCGAGAGTGCGCGCTTTCTTCCCGACGTGGTGCTCAAGGCGATCTACAAGGCGGGAAAGGCGGCCAGGCTCGGTGTGGCGATGCGCGGCGCGGAAGCTGCGTTGCGGCGCAAGCGCTATGGCCCGGAGCTGCCGCTGCCGGCGACCAAGCCGCCGCAGCAGTTCTGGTATCACCGCGAACAGCCGATCCGCGAACTCTATCCCGAGCGCATTCATCCCTCGCTGTTCGGCGTCGAATATTTCGCGCGGCTCGCCGCCTCCAAGGTGACCTGGAACCGCCACCTGGAGATGGATGGGGCCGGCGCCAACATGCGCCTGTTCGAAGCCTGCGGCGCCGGGGCCTGCCAGCTCGTCGATCTGCGCGACGAGGTTGCGCACGCCTACGCCCCCGATACCGAGATCGCGGTCTACCGTTCGGTCGAGGAATGCATCGAAAAGGCGCGCTGGCTGCTCGAGCATCCGGCGCAACGCCAGGCGATCGCCGCGGCCGGACAGGCGCGAACCTTGCGCGATCATTCGGTGGCCAAGCGCACCGAGGCCGTTCACGCGCATTTTGTCGAGCTGCTCAGGGCGGCGCCGGCGTCGGCGGCGGCCTAGGCGCCGCGTATGGAGGAAAGACGTTGATGGAAAAGCTTCGGATCGATGCCGGCTCGTTTTCCTTCGATGCCCGTTTCGAGACCGCGAACGCGCCCAAGACCTGCGCGGCATTTCGGAAACGTCTGCCGTTTGCAGGCAAGCTGATCCACGTGCGTTGGAGCGGCGAGGGCGTCTGGATCCCGCTGGGCGATCTCGACCTGAAGCTGGGATATGAAAATCACACCAGTCATCCGGCGCCGGGACAGATCATCCTCTACCCCGGCGGTATCAGCGAGACTGAAATCCTGCTGGCCTATGGAGCGGTCGATTTCGCGAGCAAGGTCGGACAGCTCGCCGGCAATCATTTTATCTCGCTGACCTCAGGCCTCGAAAATCTCGCCGAGCTCGGGCGCATGACCCTGTGGCAGGGCGCCCAGGATATTCGCTTTGCGATGTCCGAAGCAGGCTAGCGACGCCGGCAGTGCGGGTTGGCCTCGGGCGCCCTAAGCTTAGGACCAGTCTCTTTGTCTATTGGGACTTCGGACCTATCGCGCTGACCGGCGCGCCGCCGCTGGAACTCTGACGCCCGTCAGCGGTTACTCCATCTCTCGGAACTGTCTAGCGCTCACTGGGGAAGCTCAGTCCGATTAGATCAAACCGGGAGCAGACCAGAAGCCCGGCCACTCACAAGTGGCTGGGCTTTTTTGTTCGAGACCCGCAATTTTTCCAGGGCGTCGTGGTTGCCGGCCGCGCTCAGCCGGCGGCGGATTTTCTCGGCGGCCTTGGCACCGCCTCGCCCATCTTTCCGGCTTCGTCGCCGATCGCCACCGGGATCGTGAAGACCTCCGTCACGCTGGTGTAGTCGTGATAGCCGAGCCGTGCCAGCGGCCTGATCTTCATGATGTCGACCCGCCCGCCGGCGGTGAGCACGTCGTCGTTGATGTGAATGCCGACGACTTGGCCGATGACCACGCGATGGATCGTGTCGCGCCGGTTTGCCGGCACCGTGAACGTGCTGTGATAGGTGCACTCGAAATGCACGGGCGATTCAGCGACGCGCGGCGGCCTGACCAGTTTTGAAGGCAGCTTGGTCAACCCGGCCTTCTCGAATTCGTCTTCGCCCGGATCGAAAAATTGCCCGGTGGTCGCGACGTGGGTGCGCAGATCGTACGTCGCCATGTTGACGACGAATTCACCGGTTTCCTCGGCATTGGTGACGCTGTCCTTGGGTCTGCCGGTTCCGGGCCGGCAGCTTCCGGAAAAGCAGACGATCGGCGGATCATAGCCAAGCTGATTGTACATGCTGAATGGCGCAAGGTTCACGACGCCGTCATGGCTCATCGTCGAAATCCAACCGATCGGCCTCGGCACGACACATGCCTTGAAGGGGTTGAACGGAAGACCGTGATTGTTTTTCGCGGTTTCATAGAACATTGCAAAATTCTCCCGGCCTCAGCTAAGTTGCTGATAGTGCCGCAAAATGCGGTGTTTCACAATCCAATTGCGGAATCGAG
>CAMDEB010000028.1 GCA_945893085.1 Rhodoplanes serenus
CATGCTCGATAATGCGGTGAGATTGGCGCGCGACTGGGCCGCGGCGCGTGGCGACGATACGCTGATTCTGGTGGTGGCCGACCACAATCATCCGATCAGCCTGATCGGCACCATCGACGACGATATGAGGGAAGCGCCCAAGGCGCCGCTTCGCGAGCGCGTCGGCGCCTACGACAAGGCCGGCTTTCCCAACTATCCCGCCGCCAATAAGGAGGGCTACCCGCCACACGTCGACGTCAGCCGTCGGCTCGCTATCTTTTCGGCCAGTTCGCCCGACTATTATGAAACATTCCGACCGAAGCTGGACAATCCCAACGACCCGACGGTCACTGGCTCGACACCGGGAACCTATGAAGCGAATGAACACTACCGGAGCATGCCCGGCGCCATGCTCCGGCTTGGCAATCTGCCAAAATATCTCAATGCGAGTGTCCACTCCGGTGAGGATGTGATCCTGACCGCGACGGGTCCCGGCGGCGAGCGCGTGCGCGGACAGATCGACAACACCGACGTGTTCCGGATTATCGCTGAGGCGCTGGGGCTTGGTCACCGGCCGCTGGATTGATAGGCGGCCGGCAGCCTTAGCCTGAACGTCGGCGAGAAGATCGGCAATACCCATCTTACCTACACGCAGAGGGGCCAGCGCCGAAGTCACCGCCGCCGCAACGATCGGGCTCTCGGATGTGTTCGGTCTGCCGGTATCGACCACCCACATCCTGTCATCGGGCATTGCCGGTACGATGGCAGCCAATGGCTCCGGCCTGCAGCTCGCCGCCGTGCGCAACATCACGATGGCCTGAGTGCTGACTCCGCCTTGCGCAATCCTGCTGTCGGGCAGCCTCTATTGGCTGTTCTCGCATCTGTTCTAAAGCGCGTTCCGGCGCGTCAGTCATGGGTGCCGCCGGGACAAGCTGGGTGGGGCGAACAGATGGCGTCTAGCGCTCACGAAGCTTGATGCTGTCGTAAACTTCGCCACTCAATTTGGTGTGCGGCTCGGCCTGGGCCACCGGTTGGCTGACGCGGGTTTCCGTCGCGGCGCGGCCGCATTTGCTGCACCGGAAGAAAAGCAAAGTCGCATCATGATGCCCGGTCTTCGGAATCTGGACCGAGAAATGCATTGCCGTTCCGCATCTCGGACAGGGCGGATCGTTGCTAAGCCTAGTCATGCCGACCTTGCCACGCTTTTGCTCCCGATGCCGGATTGGCCTGCATGATCACTTCCAAAATGGCTTGGCGTCATCGAAGCGGGAATGCGCCTTGCCGGCACGACCAATCAATTTCGCAATCTGCGCTTGCTGGTCGCCCATGATGAGGCCCGCGGCGAATGCGCGGTGGCGATTTTGCTCGGCGGTAAGGCTGCGCCCTGGTCGGACGAGAACATCTGCGCATAGCACCTTGCGCGTCATGATGTCGTTGAAGCCGCCGAGACAATTCTGCAATTGTTTAAGCGACGAACGGAATTTCTCGCATCGGTTCCCGTTTTTTTTTGCCGCTATATACATTGGCGAAGAATTCGGTGGCGTAACGTGTCTTCTTAATCTGAATGCGGAGCTTATGCAGTTGCTCGGGGCTGAGCTCACCGATCTCGGTGCCGCGACGCCGAATTTTCTTCCGGCGCTGCGAAAGTTGCTCCGCCGCGAGCGTTTCGATCGGCATCGTGCGGCGTGCGGCAGCCAGCGGATCCTCCGAGGTGCTCCAGGAGCCGGTCTCGATCCATTCGGTAGTGTCGAGAACAAGCGAGCGAAAACGTGCCGAATCGACCGCCCCCCGCGCGCGCCGATAGCTCTTAAGCCGCTCCCGCTCGAACATCCTGCTGATGCTGATGAGCCCAGGTTCATTCGCTTGCTGCTTGCGAAGGGGCCGGAGTGCCTCGATTACGAAGGAGTCCAGATCGCGGGCCGGGGCCAATTCCCCTCCGAGCCATTTCAACTCTGCCTTGATAGCGTCGACCCGAGCATCGTTAACGACCGAGGAAAATAGCGAAATGGCCGCACGCAGCCGGCGCAGTGCAATACGCATCTGATGAAGCGCCTCGGTATTGCGATTCTTCGTTGCGTTCTCGTTCGCCAATAGTTGGCGTAGACACGCCCGGCCAATCAGTGTGAAAGCACGGCCGGCAGCCATTCCAGCGCTCAACTCCGGCTCGAAGGCTTTCTCGGCGGCAGCCGACGGCTTCTCGATCAGGTCGTAGCCGCGCTCTGATTTGCTTCTGACGTCGATCTGAGCGGGCACGATTTCGCCGATGGTCCGTGCGAGCTGGAACAACTCGGCAGGATTGCCGTGCTTGAGCTCAAGCTCGACCTCTGAAACCGCACACGTTGCACTGGTCGCGACAATCCGGCCGTTGTCGAATGCGAGAGCGATTTCGGTGTCGCCGCCGTTCAGGCGATAGGTAGTTCGCTCGATGCGAGTTTTGAAGATCGGCTTCAACGTACTGCGAATGTCGTCGGTGAGAATCGGCCCAAGCACAGTATCCGACACGACCGCGAAGTCCGGATTGTTTCCTACGATCGATTGCTCCCACTCCGAGCGTTCGAAGATTCCCGCGCCCTGCCGGGCTGACTTGACGGTCTGGACACGCTTCTTGCCGATGTGACGCACACGCAACGTCAAGCCGTGATTGCGCAGGAAAAACTTATCCGAATCGAAGTAGACCGAAACCAACGTTTCTCTAACGGGCTCGCCAAGAGTACTGCCAAAATTTGGATGAGCTTGAAGCGTAGCCACGTCCTCGGGAGAGACCCGAAGTTTCAATTCAATTTCCCTGGGATCGCTGTCCATGACGCACAACAGAAAAATGGAAATTGCGATGAGACCGTGACGAATGTCAGCTTAGGCTTGGATGATTTTTTTGTCGGAGCTCACTAAATCGTAATGCCGGTGATGCGGCAATTCTGAAATGCTTTTTTAGCGCCTTTTCGGCCTCTGTCACAAAACTGTCATATATGACAAGCCATCACGTGCTTGCGGTTTCCTTCAGCGTTGACCGTCAAGCAAGATAACTTGCATAGTTCTCTTGGATCACGATCTAGTGGGCCCGGGATGAGCGCGCGGCTATCTGTCCGCTCTGATACCCGACTTCCGCTACCGGCAGACCACAGCAACGCTCGACGTGGGTGGCTTCGAATTCCGCGCCGCCGGCCGTCAGCCCATCGATCTCGGCTGGCGCGCAGCATTCCCGGAGTGGCAGCCCGCCGACGAAAAGGGCGACGAGGCGCAGTTGCTGCCGCCGCTGCGCAACGGCGAGACCGCACTGCTGCAGGATCCCAAAATCGAAGATAAGGAGACCCGGCCGCCGCCGCGCTACAACGAAGGTACTCTGATCGAGGCGATGCAGAACGCCTGGCGGTTCGTCGACGACGAGGTCCTGCGGGAGCGCCTGAAGGAAGCCAAGGGCATCGGCACGCCGGCGACTCGCGCCGAGATAATCGGTGGGCTCAAAAAACAGAACTTTCTGATGGCGCAAGGCAAGCACATCGTGCCGACCGAGACCGGCCTGTCGCTGTTCGGCGTTCTCAAACAGGCCGATCCGGCGCTGGTCGATCCGGGCGTCACGGCGCAACTCGAATGCCTGCTCGATGATGTCGTGGTTGGCAAGCAGGAGATGGTCGGTGCGATCGACGCCGTGTGTGACGTGGCGCAGCGCATCATCGGCAAGCTGAAGGACGGCGCTGCCGTCGGCGGGTTACCCTCGTTTGCTGGCTCAGCCGGTCCCGCCGCAGCCTATCCGCCGACGCCAGCGATGAAGCGCTTTGCCGACAGTATCGTCCGGCAGAAGGGCATCAAGCCGCCGCCCGGCTATAAGACGTCGATCTCGATCTGCCGGAAGTTTCTCAACGAACATGCGCCCAAGAAGACCGACGGTGAGACAGCCGGGAAGCATGAACCCAACTCGTGCCATGCCGCCACACAAGTCGTCGGTCCACGTGAGGGGCTATCGGTGTTCGCGACTCCGCACAGCGTCGCGATCATGAATAAGTATCGCGCGCTGGGTCACAAGCGCATGCCGATCGCATTCGTGTTTGGAATTCATCCGGCCTACGAGGTCATGGCCAATTATTCCGGATTGCATATGGATTGCTGGGGCGAGCTGGAAATGGTCGGCACGATCATGGACCGGGATGTGGAAGTGGTGCCTTGCGAGACCATCGATCTGTCGGTACCCGCCCATGCCGAAATTGTCCCCGAAGGCTGGGTCAATCTGGACGACTGGCACGAAGTCGGCTCCGCGACCGCTCCAAGCATGTACGCGCTGCCGCGTCGTGACAAATTGCCGATGGTGGAGATTACGGCGCTCACCATGCGCGCAGACCGGCCGATCTACCGCAACCACCAGACCGTTCCCGATACCGATCACCAAACACTGCCCAGGCTTTGTCATGAGGCGGTTCTCTACAATCGGCTGTCCGAAATGGGGCTCGACGTCAAAGATGTGCGGTTTCCGCCATGGGGCGGAGCTCTGTCGTGCCTCATTCAGTTCGATTATCCGCGCGATGGATTCGTCAACGACGCCCTCATGCTCGTGATGGGTTCTCCGTGGCTGAACACCAAGATGGTCGTGGCCTTGAGTCCCGACACGAACCTCGACGATCCGGGCGACGTCTATCACGCCATCGCCTCACGCTGCGATCCCGCGCGCGACATCCTGGTTGTGCCTGGGACCCGCGGCTCACCCTACGATCCTGCCGCCACTCCGATCCCCGGTCAGGAATTCTGGCGAACGGTCGGCAAGGCGGGCATCGATGCGACGATCAAGTCGCGGCACGACCTCAAGGACTTCCAGCGCGCCTGGCCGAAAAATTGGGGCAGGGTGAAGCTGTCGGATTATCTTGGCTGAGTTCTGGCGGCGTCTGATCAGGGTGCCCGTGGCCACTGGCCGTCATGCTGGCTTTCGGCTTTTTATTTCGCTGATGGCGCAAAGCGCGCGAAATCTGGATGCAAGAAGGAGATCATCGTGGCGTACCGAGACATGCGCGACTATCTGGCCGTGCTTGAGCAGCACGATCTTCTGAAGCGGGTGACACGAGAAGTCGACTGCAACTGGGAAATCGCCTGTCTCGCGAAATGGATGTTTCAGGCGCTACCGGTCGAGCGCCGATTTGGCCTTCTGTTTCAGAAGGTGAAGGGTTCCGGAATTCCTGTCGTTACCGGAGCCCTCGGCGCCTCGCCACAAAGCGTGGCTTTGGCTTTGCAGTGCGATGTTGAGGCGATCAACGACAAGATCGTTGCGGCGCTGCGCAATCCAAAAGCGCCCACTGCATCACGCGCGGCGGTGTGCCAGGAGGTCGAATATATCGGGGATAAGGCGAGTCTCGGAAAATTGCCGATCGTGACCTGGACGCCGGGCAAGGATCGCGGGCCTTACATCACGACGATCGTTATCACGACCGACCACGATACCGGCGTGCAAAACATGGGGGTGTATCGCACGATGGTCCGTGACGATCACAGCGTCGTGGTCAATCTGACGCCGGGACGGCAGGGAACGCGGAACGTCAAGACTTGGACGGACCGCGGTAAGAAGGCGCCGATCGCCTGGGTGATCGCCACTGAGCCCGCAATTCATCTGGCGACTGTGGCCAATCTGCCGGTGGGCCAGGATGAGATCGAATTTGCCGGCGGCATCAAGGGTGAGCCAATCGAGATGGTGCCCTGCAAGACAGTTGGCCTGCATGTGCCGGCCAATAGCGAAATCATCATCGAAGGCGAGGTGACACCGAACGAACTGGAAAACGAAGGGCCGTTTGGAGAGTTTGCCGGCGTGATGGGGCCGGTCGAGAAGCGGCCGGTCGCCCATATCACCGGCATCACGCACCGACGCGATCCGGTCTACTACGGCTATACGAGCCAGATGCCGCCATCGGAAAGCACGACGATCCAGAGTCTCGTCAACGCCGGTGTCATACTTCATACGATGCGCGATCACGTCGGCGATCACGCCGTTCACGACGTCCACATCGACCAGACCTTCGGCGGTGTTCTGGCGCATGCCATCGTCGCGATTACGCCGCAGGTGCCCGGTCACGGCAAGCGCGTCGGCCGCACGATTGCCGACATCACACCGGTCAAACGCGTGACCGTGGTCGACACCGATGTGGACATTCGCGATCCCAGTCACGTCGACTGGGCGCTGAATTCGCGATACAGCCCCGCGCGTGATACCGTGATCATCGACGACGTCTTCGTCCCGCTTCAGATCGACCCCTCGGTGCGCGATGTGCGGGGCAATGTGACGCAAGGATCCAAGATCGTCCTCGATGCCACCCTAAAGATCGATTCTGGCCCACTATCGCTGCCGCCGAAGGCGATGATGATGGATGCGCTCGACGTCTGGAAGCAGTGCGGGCTGCCGGAATTCGATATTCCCAAGCGGGCGAGGCTTCGTATCGAGAAGTCGTAAGTTTTCGCGCTTGACAAGATGTCCGCTGATAATAAAGATACTTAACTATCGGTCGGAAGAGGTCCGCCTTGAACGCACCGTCAGCCATTCGCCGTTCGTCCAATCGGGTTCTCGACGCGTCGCTGCGCGAGTACCTGCAAACCAACGCGGACATCGTCACGCGCATCACCAAGCCGGTGCGGATCGACGACATCGGTGCGCTGTCGGCACAAAGCGACCAGCCGATTCTTTTCGAAAACATTGTAGAAAAGCCGGGCTTCCGGCTCACTGACATCCTTGTGAAGAACCGGCGCTCGCAGGCGCGCGCGCTCGGTGTTGAGCCGAAGGACTATCTCAAGACGCTGGCATATCGGCTGCGGCAGCCGCCGCGCGGGTTCAAGAATGTGAAGTCCGGGCCGGTGAAGGAGGTCATCAAGCTCGGCGCCGACGCCGATTGGACGCAATTGCCGATCCCCTTCCACACGGACAAAGACGGCGCGCCTTACGTCACTGCCATGAACATCATCAAGGACCCGGAGACCGGGTTCTACAACTCTTGTCATGCCGGCACGCACGCGGTCGGGCCCCGACGCGGCTTGGTCAGCTTCGTCACCCCGCACTCGCACGTCATCATGCGGAAGTACCGGGACATGGGCGCGGAATACATGCCGATCGCCTTCGTTATGGGCGTTCCCCCGGCTTACGAGATCATGGCGAACTTCTCTGGCCTCCACATGGATTCGTGGGGCGAGATGGAGATGGTCGGCACGATCATGGATCGCGACGTCGAGATGGTCCCATGCGAGACGCTCGACCTCACCGTTCCGGCCGAGGCGGAGATCGTCGTCGAGGGCCGCATCAAGCTGAACGGCCGCACCCGCGTCGGCGAGGTCACGTCGCCGTCGATGTATCACCTGCCGCACTTCGAGGAGTTGCCGGAGGTCGAGATCACCGCAATTACCATGCGCGGGGACCGGCCGATCTATCGCAATCATCAGACCACGCCCGCGACCGACCACCAGCCGCTGCCGAGGCTCTGTCACGAGGCGGTCTTGTACAACCGGCTCACCGAAATAGGGTTAAACGTCAAGGACGTGCGCTTTCCGACATGGGGCGCCGCGCTGTCCTGCATTTTGCAAGTCACGGTGCCGCGCGAAGGCTTCATGAACGATGCGCTGATGACCACTATGGGCGCGCCCTGGCTGAACACCAAGATCGTCGTCGCGGTCAGCCCGGATACCGACGTGGACGATCCCGCCGATGTCTATCACGCGATCGCTACGCGCTGCGATCCATCGCGCGACGTCATCATCGTCAACAACACGCGCGGGTCGCCCTACGACCCCTCCGCGAAGCCGCTCGAGGGTCACTACCCGTGGCGCGTTGTCGGCAAGATGGGAATCGATGCCACCGCCAAATCGCGCCACGATCCCGCGGATTTTGAACGGGCCTGGCCCCGCAACTGGGGCAAGGTGAAACTGGAAGATTATCTCTGAAAGGAGCTTGTCATGGACGCCATCACGCCTCCGAAACCGAAAGTGCTGGTCGAAGCCGAGCCATTCATTCCGTACGTGAAAGAAGAGGACTTCGATGCGCGGCTACGGCCGACGCTTGAACCCTACAAGAAGCGCATGGGCTTTTTGCCGAACGCGCTGAAGCTTTATGCCCACCGGCCGGAAATCGCCGAGACGCTGTGGAGCCTCAACAGCAAGATCATGCGCGATCCGTCCTCGGCGCTCGACCAGTTGCTCAAGCGCAAGCTTGCCGCGGTTGCTTGCGCGACCAACGGCTGCGCCTATTGCACCGCGCATAGCTGCTCGATGCTGAAAAAGCCGGCGCAGGTGGGATTTGAAGGCTGGAATATGAGCGAGAAGGAGTTGCAGAATCTCATCACCGGCGACTTCGAGCCCGCCAACAAGATGGAGGAGGCCTGCTTCGCCTATGTTCGCTCGGCGTCGGAGGATCCGACATCGGTGCCGGATGAAATCCTGCAAGACCTCAAGAAGCACCTGACGCCCCCGCAAATCGTTGAGCTGGCGTGTCTGGTTGGCTTCTGGAAATTCTACAACACGGTGCACGACAGCCTGCACATTCCGGTGGAGTCCTCGCTGCTGGGCGACACCGGATATGTCAGCCTCTAGCATGCCCCCGGAGCGGCGGCGTTCGGCGAAAGGCGGCGGCGCGACATCGATGCCGGAGGCGGCGACCTACGCGCTGCCGCTCACGGTGTCGCGCGAGGCGCTGCTGGATGGTGGCTCGGACCGGCGCTTCCGGTCGCTGGTCGGCGACCTGTTTACGATATCGGCGCGCATGGAGCTTGTGCGCGAGCATCTGGCGCGCCGGCTGGGTATCACCGGACCGCAATACAGCTTGATCGTCGCCGTCGCGCATCTGCAAGGCCAGACCGGAAGCAGCGTTGGTTCCATGGCGCAGTCGCTCCACGTGTCGAGCGCGTTCGTCGCGTCCGAAACCGGAAAGCTTGTCCGGCGCGGCTTTTTGCTGAAGCGCGTCAACCCGCTCGACCGGCGCGGCGTTCTGCTCAGCATCGCGCCGGCCGGGCGGCTGAAGCTCGATCGCATCAGTGAGGAAATCCGTGCGCTGAACGATGTCTTCTTCGGTTCGCTGGAGGCCAAGGCTTTTGCCGGGCTGAGCCAGGCAATGGCTACGCTCGTGGATAGTTCTGCTCAGGTGGCACGGCGCCTGCATGATCTCAAGACGACGGCGCAAACGGCGCGGAGAGCCATTGCCTGACGAGCCGGCTTGTTGCCAGATGAATTGAGTGTGGCCGGGGCGACGCCGGCGGGCAGCATGGAGGATGTTTTCTGTCGTAGTGGGGGAGCGGACATGGTGTCGTATTTCGTCAGGTATTGCGGGGACTCGACGGACTCCGCCGCATTCAACTCCTATTACGAATCCCGCCACGCCGCGCTGTTGCGGCAGTTCCCCAGCATCCGCTCGCTGATCCTGCACAGTCCTGCCGCCTCGCACGATCCTTTCCCGGTTCGCCCCGGAAAGACGTTTCTGCTGGCGCAAATGCAGTTCGACAGCGCCGGCGACCTCGATGCGGCCCTGCGTTCGCAGGCGCGGCGCCTGGCCCGCGACGATTTTCAACGATTTCCGCCGTTCGACGGCGAAGTGACGCATGAAGCCATGACCGGGAAAGTCATATTCTAAGCGCAGCGTGGGCGGCAGATCGAGGGGCAGGCCATTTTTTCTCAGCAGATCGTCAACGGACTGATGCTTGGCTCGATCTACGCCATGATCGGCGTGGCGCTGACTCTGTCAATTGGCGTGTTGAAGTTTCTCAACTTCAGCATTCCTGGCGTGTTCATGATCGGCGGCATGTCGACGTGGCTGTTCATCCGGCATGGCATGCCGTGGCCGCTCGCCGGGCTGTGCGCGCTCGCAGTTGGAGCCTCCGCTTCGCTTGTGGTCGAGCGCTTCACGTGGCGCTGGATGCGAAACGCCCAGGAATTCGTACCGCTGGTGAGTTCGATGGCATTCTTGATTCTGTTCGAAAACCTTGCCGTCGCCTATTGGGGATCGGATTTGCAAAGCCTGCCGCAGCTGTTCGGTAATGCCGACTGGCGGATCGGCGGCCTCGTGATCAGCATTCCGCAGCTGCTCGGGTTGGCCTTGTCGATCGTCCTGATCTGGGGTCTGTCGCTGCTACTGTCGCGGACACGCATCGGCAGGGGATTGCGGACCATCGCCGAGGATTCCGACACTGCGATTTTGCTCGGCGTTGATATCAGCCGCATCGTGCCTATCGTGTTCGTCATCGGCGGGTTGTTCGCGGCCCTCGCTGGAGTGTTGTTCGCCCTCAATTACCGGCAGGTGCACCCGTTCATGGGCGAAGCGCTTGGCCTCAAGGGCATCTCCGCCATGGTGGTGGGCGGCATGGGCAATATCTGGGGCGCCATCGCCGGCGGGCTCATCATCGGAATGGCCGAAGCCTTGTCGATCCGCTACCTCGGCGCCGATTTTGTCGATATCTCGGTCTACGGCCTGCTGCTGTTCATCCTGATGGTGCGGCCGACCGGCCTGTTCGGCGGTGCGAGCGCGGGAGCGCGCGCATGAGCGGCTATCTTGAAGGCGTGCTGGTGCTGCTGGCGATCAATGTCGTGTATGCCTACGCCGCATTCCTGCCGATCGCTGCCGGCCAGCTCAATCTCGGTGTGGCGGGTTTCGCGGCGGTCGGCGGTTATGCCTCAGCCTACCTCAGTACCACGCTCGCGCTGTCGCCGCTGATCGCCATACCTCTGGGTGGCGTTGCTGCGGGACTTGTCGGACTTGGCGTAGCGGTCCCGGTGCTGCGGACGCGCGGCATCTATCTTGCTCTCGCTACCTTCGCGCTGGGTGAAATCGTGCGGGCGTCGATCCTCAATCTTGAGGTGGTCGGCGGAGCTGCAGGCTATCCGGTCACCGCGTTCATACGCCTGCCGACGATCGCGATGTTTGCGCTCGGAGTCACGGTGCTGGTGTGGCTGCTGTTCGCGACGCGCTTTGGCATCGCGATCACCGCGGTTCATGATGACGAGCGCGTCGCCGATCTGATGGGTCTCGACGTGCGCGCGTTCCAGGTTGCCGCCTTCACGCTCGGCTCGGTTATTGCCGGCATCGGGGGAGGGCTTTATGCGCATCACTTCAGCTACATCGAGGCGCAATACTTCTCGATCTCGCTGTCGATTTCGATCGTACTCTATGTGCTGTTCGGCGGTACGCAGAGCGTGATCGGGCCGTTGCTCGGGGCGGCCGTCTTCACCCTCCTGCCGGAACTGCTGCGCGGCAGCGCGCAGTGGCGCTACGTGCTGTTCGCCGCGATTCTCATTGTCGTGATGGTCATTCGCCCGCAGGGGCTGATCACCGGCGCGCAGATCCGCCGTCTGCTTGGCCTGCGGAGCAGTGCAAGCCAGAAGGAGCGAGCCGCGTGAGCGCGACGGACCCCATCCTGACGCTCGACAACGTGAGCAAGCACTTCGGCGGTCTCGCCGTGGTCGAGAACCTCAGTTTTGCGGTTCGTCGTGGCGCCTGCACCGGCCTGATCGGACCGAACGGTGCTGGCAAGACCACCGTGTTCAATCTGATCACCGGCGTCTATCCGATCGACACGGGCCGCATCGTGCTCGACGGGGTGGATATAGCCAAGATTCCCTCACGGCGACGCATTCATCATGGCGTCGCGCGCAACTTCCAGAACATCAGGCTGATGCCGCATCTCAGCACCTTGGAAAACGTTTTGGTTGGCCAGCATTGCCGGAACGGCGGGCTCTTTGGCGTGCTTCAGCCGGTCAGCCTCGTGCCGGGCAATCGCTGGCGTGAAGAAGCGCGGGCTGCCCTCGAAGAGGCCGGATTGGCCGCATACGAGCGCGCCACCGTCGGCAGCCTGCCTTATGGCTTGCAGAAGCGGATTGAGCTCGTGCGCGCGCTGATGGCCAAGCCCCGGCTCCTGCTGCTCGACGAACCGGCGGCGGGGCTCAACCCGGCCGAGACCGACGCGTTGCGCGAACGCATCACCGCGATCTGCCGTGATCGCGGTATCACCCTGCTGGTGGTCGAGCACGACATGCACTTCGTCGGCGCATTATGCGCGGACGTGATTGTGCTCAATTTCGGCCGCAAGATCGCCGAAGGAACTCCCGAGCACGTGCGTGAAGACGCGCTGGTCCGCGAGGCCTATCTCGGCGCGGATGCCATGGAGCCGCGTTATGCGTCTTGAGGTGAACGATCTCCACGTCCGTTACGGGCGCGTCCATGCGGTGCGCGGCGTTTCGCTGACAGTGGAAGAAGGCGAGGTGGTGGCTGTGCTTGGCGCCAATGGCGCGGGGAAGTCTTCGCTGCTTAAGGCGCTGATGGGGCTGGAGCCTGCAGCAGAGGGTAGGGTCATACTGGATGACGCCGACATCACACGCTGGCCGACGAGCCGGCGGGTGCGACAGCATCTCGCGCTGGTGCCGGAGGGCCGCCGCATCGTGACGAGTCTTACGGTCCATGAAAATCTGTTGATGGGCGCATTTGCCCGCAAGGATGTGCGCTCGGTCGACGCCGAAATCGCAGATATCTATTCGCGGTTCCCGAACCTCGCCGCGCGGCGGGATGCTTTTGCTTCGGTTCTGTCGGGCGGCGAGCAGCAGATGTTGGCGATCGGACGGGGGCTTTTGTCCGCGCCGAAGCTGATGATGCTCGACGAGCCGTCGTTGGGCCTGAGCCCGCGGTTGACCAACGAGGTGTTTGCGCTGATCGGCGAACTGAACCGCTCGCGCGGCCTGGCGATCCTGCTGGTCGAGCAGAATACGCACAAGGCGTTGGAGCTCGCCCATCGAGCCTATGTGCTGGAGCTTGGCCGCAAGGTCATGGAGGGTCTGCCGTCCAAACTGCGCGACGATCCATCCTTGCGAGACGCCTACCTGGGACGCGCCGAGCCGCGCAAACACGTTGCCGGATAATCTGTCAAACCACCGAGAGGAGTAAGAGCAATGAAATCGAGAATTTTGGGGTTGCTGGCCGCGACGGCGTTATCGGTCGTCGCCGGTCAGGCGGTACAGGCGCAGGAAATCCTGCTTGGAAATCTGTTCGCTGGTGCGGGTCCCTTCGCAACTCTCGCCAAGACCAATGAAATCGCCGTACAGATGGCGGTCGAAGAGGTCAACGCCGCGGGCGGCGTTGGCGGCAAGAGGCTCAAGATCGTCTCGTTCGATACGGCAGGCAAGCCCGAGCAGGCCGTGGTCGGCGTGCGCAAGCTCGCCGAGGACGACAAGGTTATGGCGATCATCGGGCCGTTTAGTTCTGGCGAGTGCCGCGTGGCGTTTCCCGCCGGAGAACGATCCGGCGTCGTGATGATGTCGATGGCCTCGTCGGCGCCGAAGCTGGCCGAGCCGTTCACCTACGGCCTGCGCAATACGTCCGACGAAGGCTACATGTTTCGCAACGTGATGAAGACACTGCAGGAGAAGAAGTACCCGATCGCGACCGGGGCAACCGCCTACGCCACTGACGACGTCATCTCCAAGACCATGGGCGAGATCGTTCTGCCGAACATCATGAAAGCGGCCGGCACCGAGATGAAGGTGTCGGTCACGTTCCAGACCCAGGCGTTCGATCTTGCCGCGCAGGTCTCGGAATTGAAGGCAATGCCGACCGACCTGATCGGTATTGGCTCAGGACCCGACGCCGCGGTCCGTCTGGCGCAGGAGTTACGCCGGCAGGGTCACAAGGGACGGCTCGTCGCCGGCTCCACCATCGCCGATTCCGAACTTGCGACCCGCATGGGCGCGAGCGGCGACGGCACCGTAATCCCGACGACCTTCTTCGGTGGGGCCAACGACAAGGCAAAGAAGTTTGAGGCGGAGTTCGTCAAGCGCGCCAAGGCCGCCGGCCTGGAGCGGACGGGTGCCTCGCAGTTCGATGCGGCCGCCTACGACATCGTGCTGTTCTATGCGCACGCGATGAAGGAAGGAAAAGTGACCGGCGATCCGGCCAAGCTCGCGGACGAGCGGACCAAGGTCCGTGACATCCTGCGCTCGATGCCGCCGTTCCCCGCACTCGAAGGACCGATCTCGTTCGGCAAGAACGGCGACGCGCTCAAGCCCGTCTACATCATCGAGATGCAGGGCGGAAAATGGAACCTGATCGGGACGCACGCCTCGGGGTCTTGATGGTTGCGCCGGGCAACCCGGCCGATAGCCAATGACGGTTTCCCTCCTCCGCACGTTGCGGAAGAGGGTCGTATCTTGCCAGCCGTTCTTCGTGGCGATGAGCGAGGGGTCCTGTCGGAGTAGTGTTCGACCATGTTGATGACCGGCAAGGAATATCTGCAAAGCATCCGCGACGGCCGCGTCATCTATGTCGGCAAGGAGCGCGTCAAAGATCAGACGACGCATCCGGCCTTCGCCAGCGGCGCGCGCACCTATGCGGCTCTGTTCGATATGAAGGCCGATCCCGCTCTTCGCGACGTCATGACGTTCGAGGAGGACGGCGAGCGTTACAGCATGTACTACCTGCAGCCGCGCTCGCAGGAGGATCTTCGCCGCCGCAACCGGGCGCACCGCAAGATCGCGGATTTCTGCTTTGGCTTGATGGGTCGAACGCCCGACGCCTTCGCGGGCAATCTTACCGGGCTTTCGATGAAGCCCGAGGTGTTCGACAGCGAGCCGGGCGGCCACAAGAACAATCTGCTGGCGATCTACCAGCACGTGCGACGTAATGACCTGTTCGCGACCTATGCGATCGTGCCGCCGCAGGGCGCGCGCAACAAGGACTACTACCTGTCCAAGGGACTGCCGCAGCCCGCGCTGCGGGTCACCGCCGAGGACGACAAGGGCGTCACGCTGAACGGCATGAAGATGCTGGCGAGCGGAGCGGCCTACGCCCACGAGGTGCTGGTCGGCAATGTGATGCCGCTGGCGCCCGATCAGCTCAAGGAATCCATCACCTGCGTTATTCCGCTGAACCTGCCGGGCCTCACGCTGTGGTCGCGCGAGCCGTTCAACCGGCCAGGCATGAGCTCATTCGACCATCCGCTCACCACGCGCTTCGATGAATCCGACTGCATGCTGGTGTTCAAGGACGCCAAAGTGCCGTGGGAGAAGGTGATCGTGCACGACAATCCCGGGCTATCGCGGAACATCTACATACAGACCGCAGCGCATGTGATCTCCAACCACCAGTCTAACGTGCGGTTCGGCGCGAAGCTGCGGTTCATGCTCGGGGTGGCGAGTCTCGTTACGCGCTTCACCGGTGCGCGCGACATTCCAGTGGTGCGCGACACGCTCGGCCGGCTTGCTGCCATGGAGGCCGGTTACCAGGCGATGATCGACGGGCAGATCGAAGCCTGCCAGCCGTTCGACAACGGCTTCATGGTGTTCAATCGCCGCTATCTCTACGCTGCCATTCACTGGGCGATGGAAAACCATTCCCAGCTGATCGACATCATGCGCGAGCTGATGGGCGGCGGTCATTTCCAGTTTCCGGCCAGCATCGACGTGCTGGAGGATCCGGAACTGCGCGAGTTGTTCGAAACGTTCTGGACGGCGGGCGAATTCGCGGCCGTGGATCGCATGAAGCTGTTCAAGCTCGCCTGGGATCTGGTCGGTTCCGACCACGCCAGCCGGGCCACGTCCTACGAGAAGTTTTTCGTTGGCCCGGCCTTCGCGGTGCGCAATTACAATTTCATCAACGCGCCGTGGGACGACTTGCATGCCGCCGTCGAGGGATTCATGGGCACCTATGGCTCGGGCGATGGCGCTGCCGCGCCGGCCTCTGGGCAGGGATCGGGCTGATGGGCGCCACGATTCCGATCGACGGTGGGACGCTCGCCTATGAGGCGGCGGGCGCAGGCGCGCCGATCGTGTTTATCGCCGGGCTCGGCGGCCACGGTTCGTACTGGAAGGCGCAGATTCAGTCGTTCTCGCCCGATTTCCAGACGGTGACGTTCGATCATCGAGGTGTCGGCGCAAGCACAGGATCGCTGCCGTACAGCATCGAGCAATGGGCCGGCGACACGCTGCGGCTGATGGATCACCTGAAAATCGAACGCGCATATCTGGTCGGCCATTCCACCGGGGGCGCGATTGCGCAGGTGCTTGCAGCGGACCATCCGGATCGAATCGCGGCGCTGGTGCTTGGCGGCACCTGGGCGCGGCCGGACGCAAGATTTCGCCGGCTGTTCAAGTTCCGCGCCCGCGTGCTACGCGAGATGGGTCCCGCGGCATATGAGGATTTGGGCCTCACGCTGACATTGCCGGCTGGGTTACCGGCGGATTCGCCGAGCCGTCAGAGTGCCTCGCATACGTCGCCCGATATCGTGCTGGCGCGAATCGAGGCACTGCTCGCCCACGATGCTCGTGATCGTCTTCGACACATCCGCGCGCCGACCCTGGTGATCGCGGCGGACGACGACGTTCTGGTGCCTCGGCCGTTGAGCGAGGTCATCGCAGGCGAGATCAAGGGCGCGCGCCTGCACGTCTTCGCACGCGGCGGTCATCACTTTCCGCAGACGAAGACTGAAGCTTACAATGCAGTGCTGCGGGAGTTTTTCCGCGCTCATGCTACGGGAGATCGTCGTGACTGATCACGCCAAGGGAACCGCGATGGTGCTTGCCCCGGAGGAGGGCGAGTCATTCTGGCAGCCGTTGCCTTCGACCGGATATGTGATCAATAAATTCAATCCCTACAACTCGCCCTATGACACCTTCTCGACCGGATTGCAGGTGCTGGAGCCCGGCGCGCATGTCCGCCGCCACGCTCATGAGCGGAGTCACGAGGTGCTTTTCTGCTACCGCGGCACCGGCGAGGCCGACATTGAAGGCAAGCTCTACGACATTCGCCCCGAAACGATGATCCTGATTGGCCGTGGCTTGCAGCACAAGGTCACGAACACCGGAACGGAGCAGTTGCGTCTCCTTTGGCTCATTACGCCGCCGGGTCTGGAGGATTGGTTTCGCGCGATCGGGCGTCCGCGTCGCACGGGTGAGCCACTGCCTGCACCGTTCGATCGGCCGGTTCATGTCGAGACCATCCAGGCGCAGCAGCGGTTTATCCGGCCAGATAAGGACTGAGCGCCAAGTGATCGGCAAAATCTATCCGATCGCAACTGACAAGGAAGGGGGCTTTTCTTATAAATCAGAGAAACGCATCCAAAATATTCCGTAACACCCGTTACGCGCTGCCGGTCAGGCGGTGATGACTCCTGGGGCGGGCGAGGGTCGAAGCCTGCTTGGGTCAAAGCCAATCTCGACGGCGGCGGAAGCCTTGAGGATCTGCGGCATCGAGGTGCTATTCGGCCTTGATTTTCGCGATCCGTGCAACGTCATTCCATTTCGCGACGTCGTCAGCGATGGTCTTTTGGAATTCGCCGGGCGTGCTGCCGACGATGTCGCCGCCTTCGGTTGCAGCCCAGTTGACGATCTTTTGCGTAGTCAGGGCCTCGGCGATCTCATGATAGAGCCGCGCGACGATTTCCTTTGGTGTTCTCGCCGGCGCCAGCAGGCCGAACCATTGGAACACGTCGTAGCCGACAACGCCGGATTCGGCGATGGTCGGCACGTTTGGCAGTACCTTGCTGCGCTTGATGGTGGAGACGGCGAGAGCACGAAGGGCTCCCGCGTCGAGATGCTGCTTCACCGACACCGTATTGACCATCATCACCGGGACACGGCCGCCCAGCACGTCTGTCAGGCCCGGCGCCACGCCGTTGTACGGCACATGCAGCATGTCGATCCCGACGCGGCTCTTGAGCAGTTCCATGCCCATGTGTGTTGTGGAAGCGAGGCCGGGCGTAGCGAAGGACAACTCACCTGGCTTCGCCTTGGCGAGCACCACCAATTCCTCGAACGTCTTGACCGGCAGAGACGGATGGACGACGAGCACGTTGGGGATCGAGACGATGAGCGAAACCGGCGCGAAATCCTTGACCGCGTCAAAGCGCATCGATTTTCGCGCCACGTGCAGGCTTGTCATCGTACTCGCAACGGCCACCAGAGTGTAGCCATCAGGCAAGGCTCGGGCGGCGGCCTCGATTCCCGTCGCGCTGCCGCCGCCGGGCCGGTTCTCGACGAAGAATTGCTGGTCGAGCCTTTCCGAAAGGTGCTGGGCCAACAGCCGCGCCACGGTATCGGTGCCCCCGCCGGGCGCTGACGGCACGATGATGCGAACCGGCTTCGACGGGTAGTCCACCTGGGCCTGCGTTGTCGTGGCCAAAGCACACAGAAATGCCAGAGTCAGTACTGCGATTGATCTCATTCGCATCTTCGCCTCGACATGATTATTTTAGCAGGTGGGCACGTCCAACGCCGGATGCGAGCCTGGCGCGCCGTAACGCGAACCTGGATAGAAGGCTTTATTGAAAGAGGGTCGGGCGCGAACGCGCCCCAACCACGAAGCGACACGTGGCCTGTCGTCCCATTGAGTGGCGAGGCCGATGTCGGCCATGCGGACCAGGGTCGGCATGAGGGCGATGTCGGCCAGCGTGTACTGTTCGCCGACCATCCACGGGCCATGTTCCAACGCTCGATCCATTCGCACGATGGTCTCGCGAAGCCTTTCAATCGCATCGCGTTCTTCATCTGGGCTGGACCCGTCGCGCCCCATGTTGCGATAGAAGTGTTTGCGAACCGACCGTTTGGCGACCAGTTTGTCGAATTCATCCTGTGGCATCGTATTCCACTTGTGGCGGATATAGCGATTGTATGAGGGGACACGTATCGCGGGCGTCGGCACTTCGTCGATGAATTGCCGCCAAACGCGCATCCGCGCGCGTCCGAACGCATCATGCGGGGACAGAGCGACCTCCGGAAAGACCTCGTCGAGATATTCCGCGATGACGGAAGAATCGATGATGATCTTGTCGCCGTGGGCGAGCGTCGGGACTACGCCGTTCTCGTTGAGCTTGAGATACCAGTCCGAGAGGTTCTCGCTTTTGCTGGAGTCCAGGCGACGATCCTCGAAGGCAAGCCCCTTCTCCGCAAGTACTATGCGTACCTTCTGGCTGCACGTCGAGGTTGGCCAGTTGAACAGCGTCAGATTTTCGGATGGCACGGCTCCGTTCATCGATCTCTTCTCATCGGTTGGTCCAAAATCCGTCAATTGCCACGGCGCTTAGTCCTCTGATTAATCTCGGTCGACGCAGCATTTCGATGGGAGCAGCAATCAAGTCATTCTGTCAACGCACCTTGACGCTCAGACTGTCTCAAGATGGCAAAGCAGGTGCCGAGCCCGCTCCGCAAATCGCTTATGCGAACTCATCGATGATTGTTGTTTGGCCGAACAGCGGCTGGTGCTGACGCTCGAACATCAATCGTTATCCCGAACGCTCGATCTAAGTTCTACGCCGGGCATTATCGCTGCTCGCGGTGTGGGATCGACGCCAAGCAGACAATTGGGAACCGACCGAATAGGTCAGCACCACTCACTTGAGCGAGGCTTAGCGTTTCATAAATCGTTGCAAGTTAAGTGTCCCAGCCGAAAGCGGGGAGTGGTCAATGCAAGAGAAGCCCAACGAACAAGTCAGACTGTTTATTCGAGATCAAACTACCGGTCGGCATATGTTCAATCCTGAAGCATTGCGGGCACTTGGGATCGATCCGGCGGAAGCGCAGGAACGCGGGTTTCAGATAACACCGCGAAGCGAGGCCGTAGTCGACTTCGCTGATTAACTGCCCCAGCGCGCCTCGATTCCGCGACCCTTATCGCTGCTGGTGGCCCCCTCGTGCTGCCCATCCCGGCCTCCGGGGCGCCCCGCCGAGGGGCTACGCTGGCGCTCAGGAACACGCTGCCCTCCGGATGACATTGGCTCTGAGGATTGCTTATCAGCCGAGGTGGGCCTTCCAACTGGCGGGCATTCGATCAGGCCGTCACAGCAATGAGAAATTCCGCAGCCACCGCATTCGGGGCAGGGCGGGAATGCTTGTTGACCGTGGCAAGCTTCGCAGATCATTTCCGCCTCCCAGTACGTTTCGACCTCTACCAGATTCGCAAATCGGTGCCTTGGCACCTACCAGGAACGGACCACAGGTCGACCACAGATACCCCGTGAACAGACGCGAACAAACGTGCGCGAACGCGACGAAAAACGCCGATTTCTGCTGGGATCTCCGGGCCGACCAGGCCGCTCATAACGGTCTGGTTGGAGGTTCGAGTCCTCCCGGGCCCACCATTCTCATTTTGTGCTCCTTTGCTTTCAACGGGTTAACCTCCGATTTTACAAACCGGTCACTCAGGTTTGTAAGTTGATGTTCACGATCCGCTCTCGATCAGCTTGTTCATCGCCTCCCGTGCGAGGCGCTTCCGGTCGGCAGCCTTTGTGTAGCGTTGGACTTCGGCAAGCGTGGAGTGCCCGGTAACTGCCGCGATCTGATGCGCGGTGCAGCCTAGGTCGGCAAGCCGCCGC
>CAMDEB010000029.1 GCA_945893085.1 Rhodoplanes serenus
CCCCGCACGCGGTGCGGCGCCATAAGCGCGTTTACGCGCGTCTTCGACGCGCTATGGCGGTGCACCGCGGATGCGGGGTCCCGGTTGGTCGCGTTAAGAAACCGGGGTCCCGGGTCTGCAGCGCATCATTCGCTGGCGCTCATGCTGCACTGCGCCCGGGACACGATCTTTCTCTCCGCCCTCACCATGAGGCCGGGTGAGATTAGCGCCCTTCACCAAGCCAGGCCGCGATCTGCGGCCGATACTCGGCGAGATATTTCCGGAACCACACGGTGTACGCCCCGGGCCGCGACCGCATGTCGGCATCGAGCGCATCGAGCGTGATCCATTTGTGCTCGCTGACCTCGGCCGGGTTGGGAACGACCGGGCCGTCGTGCGTGCCGCCGAACACGTGGACCAGCTCGTTCTCGATCAGGCCGTCGGACACGTCGGCGCGGTAGTGCACGACGAACATCGGCTCCAGCGCGCCGGCGATGCTCATTTCCTCTTTGAGGCGGCGGCGGGCGGCATCGGCCGCGCTTTCGCCGGGCAGCGGATGGCTGCAGCAGGCGTTGGTCCACAGCCCGCCCGAGTGATACTTCGCCTCGGCGCGGCGCTGCAGCAAGAATTCGCCGTTCGCGTTTCGGATCAGCACCGAAATCGCGCGATGCTTGAGACCGCGCCGGTGCGCGTCGAGCTTGCCCGCGGTGCCGATCGCTGCGTCGTCGGCGTCGACCAGGACGACGAGATCGTGGTCGGTCGTCATCCGCGCTTGGGTCCGCCGAACAGCCCGCGCAGCCAGTTGGTGAAGACGGTCCACATCAGGGAGAAGCCGGAGATCGGCTTGGCGGGCGCCGGCATGGGCGGCGGCGCGGATGCGGCCACGGGCGGCGCATCGGCGGCGGCAATGGTGGCGCTCGCCGGCGCCGCGGCATCCGGCGCCGCGATCGCACCGCTCTGAGCCAGATGGGCCTTCAGGTTGTTCGCGAATTGGTTCATCAGTGCCGAGGCGGTGGCCTGGATCATGCCGACGCCGCGGCCGTATTGGGCGACCGCGCCCGACAGCGTCAGGTCGGTGTGCACCAGCACCTTGGAGCCCGAGCCGGCCGGCTTCAGCTTGAAGGTCGAGGCGGCATTGGCCGAGCCGCGGCCCTTGGCGTCGTTGCCGTTTGCCTTGACGCGCGCGGAGAAATTCGCGTTGTCGATCTCCTCGAACTTGACGATGCCGGCAAAGGTCAGCGCGACCGGGCCGAGCCGCACCGAAATCTTGCCCTTGTAGGTGGTGTCGTCGACAACCTCGGTCAGTTCCGCGCCCGGCATGCAGGGCGCGATGCGCCGGACGTCCATCAGCACCGCCCACGCCTGCGCCGGCGGCAGCGGCACTTCGAATGAATTGTCGAACTCCATCACTGAACTCCAGCGCGCACTCTACTCGGCGGCGACCGACACGCCGCCATGCGCCTTCGACCAGCCGGCCGGGTCGTGCAGGAACTTCTCGATCTCGTCGAGCTTGATCGGATCGAATTGTCCGCAGGTCTTGGCGAACTCCAGCACGTCCCACCAGGTGGCGAGATGGTGCAGCTTGATGCCCAGATCGCCGAGGATTTTGGTGCTCTCCGGATAGATGCCGTAGAAGAACACCACGAAGATATGCTCGACGATGGCGCCGGCTTCGCGCAGCGCGTTGCAGAAGTTGACCTTGCTGCGGCCGTCGGTGGTCAGGTCCTCGACCAGCAGCACGCGCTGGCCCGCTTCCAGATGACCTTCGATCTGCCCCCCGCGCCCAAAACCCTTGGGCTTCTTGCGCACATATTGCATCGGCAGTTCGAGGCGATCGGCCATCCAGGCGGCAAACGGAATGCCGGCGGTTTCACCGCCGACGACTGTGTCGAACTGCTCGAAGCCGGCGTCGCGGAACACGGTCGCCGCGCCGAAGTCGATCAGCGTTTTGCGCACGCGCGGGAACGAGATCAGGCGGCGGCAGTCGGTGTAGACCGGGCTCGCCCAGCCGGATGTGAAGATGAACGGCTTGTCGTCCATGAAGCGGACGGCCTCCACCTCCAGCAGCATCTTGGCCGTCAACTCGGCCATCACCTTCTTGTCGGGAAACCCGATGCCTGTCGTCATGTTCGATCCACTCGTTAGGCGCGCTCGCTGCCGCCGTCAAACCCGGAATTCGTCGCCGCGCTTGCGGCCCTGGAATACGCTGGTGAACAGCTCGTCGGCGGTCCAGCGCCGTTTGGTCAGCCCCTGCTCGTGGGAAAATCCGGCGAGCGTCTCGATGGTCTTGCGGTTCTGATCGGTCAGACCGTATTCCCAGGGGTCGGGGCCCAGGATGGCGCGCTCTTCTTCCCAGGCCTCCTGATACCACGCCAGCGGCACGCGGCGCGGATTGACCATCTTCTGCATCGCGATCGACTTGGCCTCCTGGAACGCCATGAACAGGTTGGCCGGCACCCAGGGGTATTGGTCGACGATCTCCTGTTTGATGCCCATCACATGCATGATCGGAAAGATGCCGGTGCGCTTGTAGAAGGCGATCTCCTCGCGCTTGTAGTCCGGCCACAACCGGCCGACGCGCGGGTCCTTTTCGATGATCGGGATGATGATGTCGGAATGGATCACCGCATCGAGCTCGCCCTCGGCGAGCATCGTCTCGACCGATTTATCGTGCGGCAGCCGCGTGAGCTTGAGTTCGGGATGCGGCGTGAAATCGACGTCCTCGTCGAGCTCGGCGAACCATTCGATCGAGCGGTGCGGCACGCCGTATTCGTGCTCCAGCAGTCCGCGCATCCAGTGGATCGCCGACACCATGAACGATTTCACGCCGATCTTCTTGCCGATCAGGTCGGTCGGCTTGCTGATGCCCTTGCTGGTGTTGACGAACACAAAGCCATGCCGGAACCGCCGGTGCAGGAACACCGGGATCGCGGTGAACGGCCGGCCGGCGTCGCGCGCAGCGATGTAGGACGAGCTCGAGGTTTCGGCCACGTCGAACTCGCCCTGGCGGATGAAGCGCCAGTGCCGCGTGCTCGAATCCATGTTGGTGAGGATGTTCAGCTCGATGCCGTCGGGCGCGACCTGGCCCTCTTTCAGGGCGCGCACGATCTCGTAGTCGCCGCAGGCCAGCGTCAGGGGTAGCTTCTTGGGCATGGTCTCGCTTTCTTTCGCAGAGTGAAGCCGCGTTCGGCTGCAAAATCTAGTCAGTCGATTCGTATTCCCGTCTTTTGTGCGACGTCTTTCCACACCGCCAGCTCGCGCCGGATTTCCTCGGCGAATTGCGCCGGCGTGCCGGCGGTCTGTTCGGCGCCCTGGCCGGCGAGGATGCCTTTCATCTCGGGCGCCGCGAGCGCCTCGGCCACCGCCGCGCTGAGCCGGGCGACGATCGCGGGCGGCGTGCCCGTAGGCGCCAGCAGGCCGGTCCACAGCCCGGTGGCGTAGCCCGGCACCCCGCTCTCCTGGATGGTCGGCACGTTCGGCAGCGCCGAGGCGCGCTTGGCGGTGGACACCGCGAGCAGTCTTATTTTGCCGCCACCCGCATGCGGCAGCACCGCGGACATGGTGGAGATCGCGAGGTGCAGATTGCCGGCGATCAGATCGGTCACCACCGGCGCGCTGCCGCGGTACGGCACATGCGTCATCTGGGTTGCGGTCATCGCGTTGAACAATGCGACCGCCAGATGCGTGGTCGAGCCGGGACCGGCGGAGCCGTAGTTCAGCTTGCCAGGGTTCTGCTTGGCGTGGGCGATGACCTCCTGCGTGGTCTTGACCGGCAGGCTGTCGGTGACTGTCAGCACCAGCGGGACCGTTGCGATCAGCGCGATCGGCACGAAGTCGCGGACCGAGTCGTAAGGCACGTTGGCCGCGACGTTGGGGTACTGCGCGATTTCCGAGCTCGATCCAAGCAGCAGCGTGTAGCCATCCGGCGTGGCGCGCGCCACCTGCGATGCGCCGAGGCTGCCGCCGGCGCCGGTGCGGTTCTCCACCACGAAGGATTGGCCGAGCTTGTCCGAAAGCTTCTGCGCGATGGCCCGTCCCACCACGTCGGAACCGCCGCCGGCCGCGAACGGCACCACGATGCGAACCGGGCGGTCTGGGTAGGTCTGGGCAATCGCGAGCCCCGACGCAGATGTCATGCTCAGGGCGGCGAGACACAGGCTGAGCAGCAGTGAGCGGGTCGGTTTCATGGTACTCTCCATTACGGCGCGTAAACCCAAAGGTCGAACTGTACGGTGCAGCCGGGCACGATGAGCGGCCCCGGCACGCGCGCAGCACTGATGGGCAGCGGCAGGTCGGGGAAATGCCGCTGCCACACCCGGCAGGCCGGCAGAAAGTCGGCGAGATCGGTGTGCAACTGCTGAATCCGAACGGCGTTGCTCAGGCTTGTCCCGGCCTTCTCGCAGGTTGCCTGCGCGATCCCGATCAGGTGCTCCATCTGCGCCTCGATGCCGGAACCCTTGATCAAACCGTTACGGTCCGACGCTTCGATTCCTGAAAACAGCAGCAAATCGCCGCACCGAAGCGCCACCGGATGACCGTCGCAAACCGCTGCCGCAGCTGCATTATCCTCGACCCGCGCCACGCCCGCGCGATCGGTCGAAGCGATGAGATTGATCTCGATCCGCGAGTCCGCGATCGCAAAGCCCGGATTGCTGGTCGGGCTGAAGGTCGTCGCCGGGATCGAAGCGCCGAAGGTTTCTGCCCAGATCTGATTGAACGCCGGCACGTCGTCGATGTCGCGCAGGTAGACGTTGGCCTTGACCACATCCTTCATGCCGAGGCCGGCTCCGGCAAGCGCGGGAACGAGCTTCTCGCGGATGATGTAGCGCGTCTCGAACTGGATGCGGTTGCCCTTCCACAGATGGCCCTCGGGCACCTTGGCTTCGGGCGCGACGCCGCCGAGATCGCCTTCGCCGTGCGCGGCGAGAAATCCGGCCACGAAAACCAGATTTCCAGCCTTCACCACCGGAACGAACGACGACGTGGACGGCGTATCGAGTCCCTTCGGAAAGATCGGCTCGATTTCGGGCCCGTCGCTCGCGACCGCAATCATGTCCATCATCATGGCGGCGCCCGGCACGATGGTCTCAGGCTGCAGGATCGAGGTGCTGGGCGCGATGTAGTTGCCGCAGGCCGCGCGGCGCGCCTGATGGAAGAACGGCACGGCCCGCCAGTCCTCGAAGAACTGGTCGCAGCGCACGATCCGCGAGACATCCGAGCCGCCGCTTTTCAGGATTTCGGCCGCGCCCTGCCACACCGACTTGGCTTGGGTCAGCCACGGCACTTCGCCCGAGCGCGGTCGCGCCGTATCGCCGAGGTCGTGGGGCAAGAGCCCAGATACAAAGACCCAATGCCCGGCTCGCACGCCGCCGGCCAGCGGGATCGACGATTCCGAGCGGGTGACGGAAAGAGCGCGGACCGGCGGTTGCATGATGCGGGGTGATGCCTTTCAGCATCCAGCATCCCACCGCGGATCGCGAATTACAAACGGGTCGAGGGAGCGAGCTTAGACCGCGACCTTGCCAAGGAAGCTCTCGACTTCGCCACGCAGGTTGGCGACCGCGCTGTCGACCGAATGCGACGCCGAAAGCATGGTTTCGGCCGATGCGCGGGTGGCGGTGGCGGCGCCGGCAACCTCGGCGAGCACGGAGACGACCATGCCGGTGCCCTGCGCGGCGCTTGCCACGTTGTGCGAAATCTCGCCGGTCGCCGCGTTCTGCTGCTCGACCGATGCTGCGACCGCTGACGTGTAGTTGCTGATCTCGCGCATGCGCTCGCCGATGCTGCGGATCGCCTCGACGGTGCCGGTGGCCGAGCCCTGCACCGCCAGGATCTGGCCGGCGATCTCCTCGGTCGCCTTGGCGGTCTGCACCGCGAGCGATTTCACCTCCGACGCCACGACCGCGAAGCCCCGCCCGGCGTCGCCGGCTCGCGCCGCCTCGATGGTGGCGTTGAGCGCGAGCAGGTTGGTCTGGTCTGCGATGTCGCGGATCAGTTTGACGACGTCGCCGATCTTCTGCGCCGCCTCGGCAAGGCCGGCGACCTGGCTGTTGGTGGACTCGGCCTCGGTCACGGCCGCGCGCACCACGTCGGTGGTTTTGGTCAATTGCTGGCTGATCTCGTCGATCGAGCTCGACAGTTCGCTGGCCGCGGTCGCCGCGGTTTCGACGTTGGCCGATGCTTCGTTCGAGGCGTGAACCGCGCTTTCCGCGCGTTGCGAGGCTTGATCTGACGAGCCCAGAAGGCTGGCCGCCGTGCCCTTCATGGCGCCGGCGCTGTCACTGACGATTTTGAGCACGCTCTCGACCCGCTCGCGGAACGAGGCGAGGGCGGTTTCGACAGCGGCACGCCTGGCGTCCTGCTCCTGCGCGGCGGCCCGCTGCTGGTCGGCGAGCCGCCGCTCAGTGATGTCTGCGTGGGTTGCCACCCAGCTGCCGTCCGGCATCGGGTGGTTGACGATGACCATATGCCGGCCTTGGTGCTCGCGGACATTGGTGACGATCCTGCCGTTCTTGATGCCGCTCAGCAGGTCGGCGATGTACTGGTCGCGGCTTCCAGAGAAGGTTCCGATGCTGATGCGATGGTCGAGCAGGTCGCGCAACGGACTGCCGCGGCGCGTGAGATGGGGCGCCATGCTGTACATCTCGATATAGCGCCGATTGCAGAAGATCAGGCGCGCCGTAGGCGACCACACGCACAGGCCCTGCGACATATGGTCGATCGCCGTGCGCATTTCGGTGGCGTGCTGGCGCAGGCGGAACCAATGCCACAGCGCGACAGCGGCGAACGCAGCCGCTCCGGCAAGCGCGAGGGCCTGCCAGCCGTGCTCACGCGCGAATTCGACAGCGGATTGCAGCATGACGTTGAGTTGCCGGATTGCCCGGCGTCACCATGGCGGGACAAGGTTTACCAGCGGTTAATGGTTGTCGGCGGGGACCATGGCAATCGTTAAAAATGGGTTATCATCGCGATACCGGGGGCGAACGTCCCGGACGGGGAGGGATGAAATGGCTCGTCCAAGGCTGGCTCGTCCAAGGCTGGCTCGCCCAAGGCTGCTCTTGGCCGGTGCCGCGCTGGTCGCTGCGTCGATCGCCACGGGCCTGTTCGCCACCGCGGTCGGGGCGCAGGACTATCCGAACCGGCCGATCCGCGTCGTCGTCGGCTTTGGCCCGGGCTCGGCCGCCGACATCGCAGCCCGCGTGCTGGGCATCCGCATGGGGCAGATTCTCGGCCAGCAGATGGTGGTGGAGAACCGCACCGGCGCCGGATCGAGCCTCGGCGCCGAGTTCGTCGCCCGCGCGCCGAAGGACGGCTACACGCTGTTCATGTCGACAGTCGCCAACACCATCAACCCCGCACTGAACAAGCTGTCGTTCGATTTCGTCAAGGATCTCGCACCGATCGCGCTGATCGCCAACGTGCCCAACATGCTGGCGGTGCACCCTTCGCTCAATGTGAACAGCGTGCCGGAGCTGATTGCGCTCGCCAAATCGAAGCCCGACACGATCGCCTACGCATCTTCCGGCGTGGGGACGCTGGCGCATCTCTCCGGCGAGATGCTGAACGGGCTCGCGGGCATCAAGCTCGTGCACGTGCCCTATCCCGGCAGCGCGCAGGGCGTCACCGACGTGCTGGCCGGCCGCGTCGGTGCGATTTTCGGACCGTCATCGACGCTGTGGCCGCAAGTCACCGGTGGCAAGCTCAAGGCGCTGGCGGTGACGCAGCTCAAGCGCGCGGCGACGCTGCCGGACGTGCCGACGATGGCGGAGGCGGGCTTGCAGAACTATGACGCCAGCGTCTGGATCGGTTTGCTGGCGCCGGCCGGCACGCCGCGCGAGATTATCGACAAGCTGGCGAAGGTCGCGAACGAGGGGCTGGCGTCGAACGAGGTGCTGACGCCGCTGCGCGCCCAGGGGGTCGATGCGCTCGGCGGAAGCCCGGAAGAGTTCGCGCGCTATGTCGACAGCGAAACCAAGAAATGGGCGGCAATCGCCGCCGGCGCTGGATTGGACAAGAAATAGCTTGCGCCAGGCGCGATTGAACTTTGGGAGGAAACGCACCATGCGTCGGATGAAATGCTCGATCGCAGCCTGCGCGGCGCTCGTGGCCGTCTGTCTCGCCGGCTCTGCGAAGGCGCAAAGCGACTATCCGAACCGTCCGGTGCGCATCATCGCCGGCTTCGTTCCGGCCTCGTCGACCGACATCATCGCGCGCCTGATGGCCAATCAATGGAGCCGTCAGCTCGGCCAGCAGTTCGTGGTCGAGAACCGGCCCGGCGCGGCATCGGCGATCGCTGCCGATCTGGTGGCGCGGTCGCCGAAGGACGGGCACACGCTGCTGATCGGCGGCACCGTGAACCTGAGCACCGGGCTGATCAACCCGCAGCAGTCGTTCGACATCGTGCGCGACTTCACGCCGGTGATCCTGATCGCGGGCCAGCCGATGATCCTCACCGTGCATCCCTCGACCGGCGTGTCGAGCGTCGCCGAACTGATCGCGCTCGCCAAATCCAAGCCGGGAGAATTGTCGTACGGTTCGACCGGCGTCGGCGCCTCGCCGCATCTGCTAACCGAACTGTTCCAGGTGCGAACCGGCACCAAGATGGTCCATGTGCCCTACCAGGGCAGCCCGCAGGCGGTGACCGATCTGCTCGCGGGCCGCATCCACCTGATGTTCTCGCCGGCCGCGGCCGTGCTGCCGCACATCCAGGCCGGCACGCTCAAGGCGCTCGCCTCGACGCCGGCGAAACGTCCCAGCGCCGCGCCCAATCTGCCGACCATGATCGAGGCGGGCGTCGACGTGGAGGCCGCCCTGTGGTTCTCGATATGGGCGCCGTCCGGCACGCCGCGCGAGGTGATCGACAAGCTCTCGCGCACCGGCAACGAAGCGATCAAGTCTTCGGAAGCGCAGACCATCTTCAAGACCCAAGGGTTTGACGCGATCGGCGGCACGCCGGAGGATTTCGCGGCGGTCCAGGCGAAGGAACTGAACAAATGGCAAGTCGCGGTCGATGCCGCGGGGCTGAAGAAATAGCGCCGGCGATCGGCCGGCAGGGAATTGGGAGGACACGATGAATGGATTGAAACGGCTTGCGGTGGCCATGACGGCCGTTCTCGCCTGCGGCATGGCAGTGCCTGCGGCGCTGGCCCAGAGCGATTATCCGAACCGTCCGGTCCGGCTCGTCGTCGGATTTCCGCCGGGCTCCTCGGCCGACATCGCGGCGCGCGTCGTCGGCAGCCGCATGACCGCGCTGCTCGGTCAGCAGGTCGTGGTCGAGAGCAAGCCCGGCGCGGGCTCGAGCATCGCGGCCGAACAGGTCGCCCGCGCGGACAAGGACGGCTACACGCTGTTCATGCTGTCGTCGGCCAACGTCACCAACGAGGCGATCAACCCCAAGCTGCCGTTCAACATCGTCAAGGACTTCGCGCCGATCGCACTGGTCAACACGACCGCGGTCATCCTTGTGGTGCATCCCTCGACCGGCGTGAGCAATCTCAAGGACCTGATCGCGCTCGCCAAGTCGAAATCCGGCGAGCTGAATTACGCGTCCACCGGCGTCGGCACCGCCCCGCACCTGTCCGGCGAACTCTTGAGCCAGCGCGCCGGCATCAAGATCCAGCATGTGCCCTACAAGGGCAGCCCGGAGGCGGCGACCGACCTCCTGGCCGGGCGTGTCTCGATGATGTTCTCGCCGGCTTCGGCCGTCGTCGCTCAAGCCAAGGCAGGCAGTTTGAAGGTGCTGGCCACGGCGACCGGCAAGCGTCTCGGAATTCTCCCGGACGTGCCGACGATGGCGGAGGCTGGCATGCCGGACTTCGAGACGTCGATCTGGTTCGGTCTCGTGGTGCCGGTCGGGACGCCGAGACCGATTATCGACAAGCTTGCCAAGGCGGTGGCCGATTCCACCAGCGCGCCGGAGGTTGCCAAGGCCTGGGAGCCGCAGGGCATCCTTCCGCTCAGCGGCGGGCCCGATGAGTTCGCGCGCCACATCGCCAGCGAAATCAAGCGCTGGGGCGAGGTTGCCGTGTCGGCGGGTTTGAAGAAGTAGTTGCAGGAAGCGTGCCCCCGGCGCAGCGCAATCGGGTGCGCTGCGTCCTCCCTAGGCCGGCACTTCAGCGCCGCTCTCTGCTTCTTGTCATTCCACGCGGATGTTCGCCGCCTTCGCGACCTTCGAATTGGTCTCGATCTCTTTCTTCACGATGGCGTCGAATTGCGCCGAGGTGACGGGGAACGGATCGGCGCCAAGCGCCTTGAGCTTGCCGCGGACGTTTGGCGTTTCCAACGCCTTCTTGATCTCGGCGTAAAGCTTCTCCTTGATCGCAGCCGGCGTTTTCACCGGCACGAACACTCCGGCCCAGAAGTTGTATTCCGATTGAGGGTAGCCGGCCTGGGCAACAGTTGGCAGGTCCGGCAGCGCCGAGGCGCGCGAGGAGTTGCTCACCGCGAGCGCCTGGAGCTGATTGTCTTTCATCAGCGGCAGCGCGTTGACCAGCGGCGAGAAGTAGAAATCCGAGCGACCGGCGATCACCTCGGTCATCGCCTCCGGCGCACCCTTGAATGGCAGATGAACCGCATCGAAGCCGCCCGCGAGCTTGAACAGTTCGCCGTTGAGGTGCGACGAGTTGCCGGCGCCGGCCGACGAATAGTTCGCCTTGCCGGGATTGGCCTTGGCCCAGTTCACGAAGTCGGAGAGCTGCTTGTAGCCCTTCTTCGGGTTGAACAAGATTACCACCGGCATGTTGCCGAGCGGAATGATTGCGGAGAGGTCATTGGCGGTGTCGAGCGGCATGGTCGCGCGCACGGCGGGCGACACCGTGTGCGAGGACGAATTGGCGAGGATGGTGTAGCCGTCCGGGTCCGCCTTCGCGACGGCATTCATCCCAATGGAATTGCCGGCACCGGGGCGGTTCTCGATTACGATCGGCTGGCCGACCTGACGGGACATCTCATCGAACACGATGCGCGCCATGACGTCGGTCGCGCTGCCCGGCGTGAGCGGCACCACGACCTTGATCGGTTTGGACGGCCAAGCCTGGGCGAAGGCGGGTGCTGCGTCCGCGAATGCGGCAGCACTGATGGCAAGAGCCAACAACAGACGGCGCATTTTTTTCCTCCCAAGGAAATTGGTCACTTGAAGTGTAACTGTCGTTCGCTCGCGTGCAACTAGGCAAAGCATCGCAAAGTTCGCGCCCAGAGTGGCAGTGGTCCGTCACGCCATCTTGTTGGTCAGCGTTCCAATGTTCTCGACCCAGACCTTGGTGGTGTCGCCGGGCTTGAGGAATTCGCCGCGTCCCGCGCCGACACCGGCCGGCGTGCCGGTCAGGACGATGTCGCCGGGATGAAGCGTGATGCGCGAGGACAATTGCTCGATCTGCTCGGCCAGCGTGAAGATCATGTCGGCGGTGTTGGAATCCTGCTTGATGACGTCGTTGACCCACAGCTTGATCGCGAGCTTCTGCGGGTCCTTGATGTCGCTCGCGGGCACGATCCAGGGTCCGAGCGGGCAGGCGCTGTCGAAGCACTTCTGGCCGACCCAGTCGTATTTGAACGGCGAAGAGTCCGGCAGCTGGTTGCGCTTGCCGAGATCGCGCGCCGACAACTCATTGGCGACCATGTAGCCGGCGACGTAGTCGAGCGCCTTGGCCAGCGGCACGTTCTTCGCCGTGCGGCCGATCACGGCGCCCAGTTCCGCCTCCCAGTCGATGGCTTTCGACGCTGCCGGCAGCTTCACCACGGCGCCCTGCCCGGTCACCGAGCGCGAGGCCTTGATGAAGTGCCACGGCTTGAGGCCCACCTCGTGCGGGTCCGGCGCTGGCGGGATATTCTGCATCCGCGCCATCTCCAGCATATGGTCGGTGTAGTTGGCGCCCGCGCAATAGATCGCCGACGGCCAGAGCACCGGCGCGAGCAGCTTGGCTTTCGCGAACGGGCGGCTCTTGAGCTTGCTCTTGCCGGCCGCCGCCGCGGCTTTCTTCAACAGTCCCTGCGCCGTCTTCCAGTCGTTGAGGATGTCCAGCATGGTGATGTAGGACGCCTTGCGCGTCAGCGCAGCGGCGTCGAACAGCTTGTCGTCGATCGCCACGCCGGCGCGCGGGCCCTTTTCCGATTGGTAGGTCACGAGCTTGTAGCTGGCCATGGGTCATTGTTCCTTGCGGCGAAGTTCGCGGCGTCGAACGTGAAAACGGCGGAGGGAAAGGCTGGTCGTCTCCGGGTGGAATTCGACTACAATACAGAATTCGCCGGAGCCGGACACATGCTTTATCTCTATCACGGAAAGCCCGTCGGCTCGGTGATCCGACCATGATCCACGACAGCAAGGCGGTTGTTGAATTGCTTGGGGAGGCCTGACCGTGCGAGGCTCGCGCCGTCAGCTCGCCGCGGCGCCGACCTTGGTCTTCTTCACTGGCTGGCCGGTCAGGGCCGCGTATTCCTCGATCGGCAGCGGCCGGCCGATCAGGTAGCCCTGCACTTCGTCGCAGGATTCCTTCGCCAGGAACGCGAGCTGCTCCTTGGTCTCCACGCCCTCGGCCAGGACCGGAAGCTCGAGGCCGCGCGCAAGTCCGATGACGGCGCGGATGATGGTGGCCGACTGCGGGTTGCGCTCCAGATTCGAGATGAAGGCTTGGTCGATCTTGATCTTGTCGAACGGGAACGACTGCAGATAAGACAGCGACGAATATCCGGTGCCGAAGTCGTCCATGGCGATGCGTACGCCGAGCGCCTTGAGCCGGCGCAGAATCGACACCGCTCGCGAGAAGTCGCCGATCAGGACGCCTTCGGTGATCTCGAGCTCGAGCCGATCGGGCGCAAGGCCGGTCTCCAGCAGCACCGAATGCACGAGTCCCGGCAGGTCGCCGTGACTGAACTGCACCGGCGATAGATTGATGGCGATGTGCAGCGGTTTCGGCCATGACGCCGCCTGCCGGCAGGCTTCGCGCATGATCCATTCGCCCATCGAAATAATGAGGCCGCTTTCCTCCGCCAGCGGAATGAATGTGCCTGGCGGGATCATGCCGTGCGTCGGATGCCGCCAGCGCACCAGCGCCTCGAACCCGGTGACCTCGCCGCCGATGCGCGCCTGCGGCTGGAAATGTAGAGCCAGCTCGCTGCGTTCGATGGCGGAACGCAGTTCGTGCTGCAGCGCGCGCCGTTCGCGCAGTCGCTTGTCCATGCCGGCCTCGAAGAACCGATAGCTGCCGCGGCCCTCGGCCTTGGCGCGATACAGCGCGGCATCGACATTGGCGACGAGGGTGGTCGTATCGGCACCGTCGACCGGGAAGATGCTGATGCCGATGCTGAGCCCGCTGCGCAGCTGCTGACCATCGATGATGAATTCTTCCGCGACGGCAGCGATGAGCCGCTCCGCCAGATCTTCGGCGGCAGCCGGTTGCTCGCCGTCCGTGGCGATCACCGTGAATTCGTCGCCGCCAAGGCACGCCAGGAAGGCGCCGCCGGCGGTGGCTTGCATGCGGCGTGAGATCTCGCACAGCAGCGCGTCACCGACGGCATGGCCGAACACGTCGTTGACTGACTTGAACCGGTCGATGTCGAGGCACATGAGCGCAAAGGATGAGCCATCCTTCGCCGCTGCCTGCACGGTCAGATCGAGGCATTCGGTATAGGCAGCGCGGTTGGGGAGCCCGGTCAGCTTGTCGTGGTGCGCCATATGCGCGATCTGGGCCTCAGCGCGTTTGCGGTTGGTTCGATCCTCGATCACGGTCAGCAGGTATTGCGTATCGCCCATCTGGTCGCGGATCGGCATTCGCGTCGTGGTGATGATGCGATTGCCGGTGCCCGGTGTCGTGACCGGATGCTCGTCGTAGAACTTGGTCTCGCCCGTCTGCAGCAACTCCTGGTCATGTTGCGCGATCATCTCGGCGGTCTCCGGCGAGAACACCTCCTCCGAGGTCTTGCCGATCATCATGTTGCGGGAAATGCCGAAATATTCCTCGCCGGCGCGGTTGACCAGGACATAGCGCAACGTGTGTGCATCCTTCACGACGATGGTGGTCGGTACGTTTTCGATCACCGTGCTGGCGAAGGCCTGGCTGCGGTCACGCTCCTTCTCGACGCGGCGCCGCTCGGTGATGTCTTCATGCGTCACCACCCAACCGCTGTCATCGGGCGTGGGCTGGCTGAAGACGGCGATGACCCGGCCGTCGATCAGTTCCATCGTGGTGCTGCCCGGCGCCCGCTTGTCCATCGCGGCCCGGAGGTCGGCGGCGTACTTCTCCGGGTCCATGGCAAAGAATGTTCCCGCGGCGATGCGCGCATCGACGAGATCGCGCACCGTGCAGCCGGGTTGCACGGCCTCGGGCGGCAGGCGGTACATCTCGCGATAGCGCTCGTTGCAGACCACGAGGTGCCCGTCCGCATCGAACATGTTGAGACCCTGAGTCATGTTGTTCAGGGCGGTGTCCAATTGCAGCTTCTGCATCCGCAATTTCGTCTCGGCGTTGCGCTGCTCGGTGATATCCTCGTGGGTCGAGACCCACCCGCCGCCGGACATCGGTTGATTGGCGACCGCGATCACCCGGCCGTCGAGCATTTCGGTGATCAGGGTGGCCGACTCGCCCTGATCCAAGGTGGCTTTCAATTTGGCGACGTAACGTGCGGGATCGCGCGCGAACATGCCCTTCGCCTTGCGCAGCTCCAGCAATTCCTGCAGCAGGCATCCGGGCTTTACCGTATCCGCCGACAGGCCGTACATCTGCATGTAGCGCTGATTGCACAGGATCAACCGGGTCTGGGAGTCGAACAGCACCAGGCCCTGCGTCATGTTGTTGAGGGCCACGTCCAATTGGTGCTTCTGATCGCGGACCTGGTTCTCCGCCTGGCGCTGCTCGGTGATGTCCTCGTGCGTGGTCACCCAGCCGCCGCCTGGCATCGGCTGGTTGAGCGAACGGATGAACCGGCCGTCGGTCGCCTGCACCACGAACGTGGTGGTCTTGCCTTGCGCGACACTTTCGAGAATGTCACGGCGGAATTGTTCCGGGTCGGCGTCCAGGAGGCCGACGTCTTTGCGGTGCTTGAGCAGATCCTGCAACGTGCAGCCGGGCTTCACCACCGCCGGCGAGAGGTTGTACATCTCGACGAAGCGCCGGTTGCACACCATGACCCGTGCCGAGGTGTCGAACATGCACAGGCCCTGCGTCATGTTCTCGACGGCGGTGTCGAGCTGCAACTTCTGCTCGCGCAGTTGCACCTCGGCCTGGGCGTGAGCCTGGTAGAGCCGGTGCCGCTCGGTGATGTCCTCGTGGGTGGAAACACGTCCGCCACCCGGAATCGGACTGTTGATGATCGCGACCACGCGGTGATCGGAAAGTTCGACGATCTTGCTGACGGTATTGCCGGCGGCGATTCCGGACAGGATCTCTTCGATGTATTTGTCGATGTCGCCGATCGAGCTGAAAATTCCGGTGGTATAGTGCAGCGCGATCAGTTCCTGGATCGTGCAGCGAGACGTGGCGACCGCCGGCGGCAGCCCGTACATCTCGATGTAACGCTGATTGCAGAGCAGCAGCCGGGCGTCGTTGTCGAACATGCAAAGGCCGTGGCCCATGTTGTTCAGAGCCGTATCCAGCCGATGGTGCTGCTCGCGGAGCATCTCCTCCGTCTGTTTGATCAACTGCTGGCGGGTGCGCTCGAATTGGATGGTGCGCGCCGCGGAATAGCTGTCCGCGATCGCTCCGAACAGGCTTAGAACGAGCCCCATGATGGCCGCGCCGGCGATCGTCAGCGCGAGCGAGGTTTCGGAGAGGGAGGTGTTTTCGAAGGCCCGCGTCGGATCGGGAATGATCTCCACCGCGCCCATCGCAGTGAAATGATGCGACACGATGGCGAGGGTCAGCAGCACGGCGGCCACGAGCTCCGTGCGCGTGCTTTCGCGGCGCATCGCGACCGTCAACGCCGCGGCACCGAGCACCAGCCCGAGCGTGATCGAGACCAGAACGAGGTCAAGGCTCCAGGTTACCCGGCCGGGCAGTTCGAGCGCCCACATTCCGGTGTAATGCATGCAGGCAATGCCGGCTCCGACGATGCCGCCGCCCAGCGCCGGCGCGAAGCGCGCGCGGCCGTTCACAGCAACGCCGAGGCCCACGAAGGTCACGGCCGCCGCGGCCAGCAGCGACAGGCCGGTCAGTTCGATGTCATAGGCGACCTGGACGCCCGGTTCGTAGGCCAACATGGCGATGAAATGCGTCGCCCAGATGCCGCACCCTGCCGCGGCGCCGGCGAGCGCCAGCCAGGCGGCGCGCGCGCGCCCGCGCGCCGCGCGGGCGCGACGGACCACGCTCACGGCGACCAGGCTCGCCAGCAAGCAGACGAACCCCGCCAGTACGACGAGGCGCCAGTCGTGCTCGCCGGTCAGGCAGGAAAACACGCGATACATTGAGTGGCCGATCAACCGTTGCGCACGGTCTGGATAGCCGACATCAGTTTATTTCGTGTTAGTGGGGAGCCTTGGTTAATCAAAAATTAACGGATTTGCCGGTCGAAGCGCATAACCGCGCCCTGCCGGCTGTAAAAAAGCACCGGGATAAAGGGGCTGTTATCCTCGTTCACACGAGCCGTTCACCGGGGCGTCATTTGGCGATGACGCGCACCGGTTTGCCGTCCATCCAGCCCCGGATGTCGTCGACGATATCGGGGAAATAACCGCGATAATTCTGCTGGCTGACGTAGCCGAGATGCGGGGTGATGACGACGTTGTCCATGTGGCGGAGCGGATGGTCGACCGGCAGCGGCTCGACGTCGAATACGTCCAATCCCGCGCCGGCGATGCGGCCTTCGTTCAGCGCGGCGAGCAGCGCCTTCTCGTCGATGATCGGGCCGCGCGACGTATTGACGATGTAGGCCGATTTCTTCATCAGCCCAAGCTCGGTCGTCCCGACCAGACCGCGGGTGCGGTCGCTGAGCTGGAGATGGATCGTGACGAAGTCGGCGTTGCGGAACAGGTCTTCCTTCGACGCGTACTCGACGCCCGCTTCCTTGCACTTCTCCGGCGTGAGGTTCTGGCTCCAGGCGATCACCTTCATGCCGAACGCCTTGCCGACGCCGGCCGCGCGGGTGCCGAGCTTGCCGAGCCCGAGAACGCCCAGCGTCGCGCCTTCGAGATCGGCGCCGAGCGTGACCTGCCAGCGCTCGCCCGCCTTCATGCGCGCGTTCTCCCAGCCGATCCGGCGGGTGAGTTCGAGCATCAGTCCGAAGGCGATGCCGGTGGTCGGGTTGCCGAAACTTGATGTGCCGCAGACGACGATGCCGCGCTCGGCGCAGGCCGCCATGTCGATCGAGGCGTTGCGGGCGCCGGTGGTGATGAGCAGCTTGAGGTCGGGCAGCCCCTCGATCACCTGGCGCGGAAACGGCGTGCGCTCGCGCATCATCGAGACGACTTGAAAGCCCTTGCAGTCCCGGATCGTGTCTTCAGGCGTGCGGCGCACCGCTTCGGTGAAGACCTTGATCTCGACATCCTTGCCGAGCTTGGACCAGTCGGCGAGCTTGAGCGCGACATTCTGGTAATCATCGAGGATCGCAACGCGAACGGTCATTTCCAGCCCCTTCGTCAGCCCGGTTTTCGGCGTCCCGCCGGACACGGAACGCTTCACACAATAGCGGAGCGGACACAAGGGAGCATCCGCGCCGGTGGGCCGTGGAAATGTAGTGGGACGCTAGCCGGCGAACGCCGCCTCGGGCAGACCGCGCACGCCGACGTCGAGCGCCAGCACGCAGCCTTCGAGCGGCGTCGGCCGGCCCTTGCCGTCCGCGCACGGGAACGCGGCGCTGGTGACAGAGAGCGTATAGAGCACCGCGCCGCCGAAGCAGCAGCAGGTCGGATTGGTGACCGGCACCTCGATGGTGCGATCGACCCGGCCGTCCGGCGCGTAGCGCACGATCCGGTGGCCGGCGAACTCCGCATTCCAGAGAAAGCCGTCGGCATCGACGCAGGAGCCATCCGGTAGGCCGGCGCGGCCGGACAGGTCCGCGAACACGCGGCGGTTGGAGATCGCGCCGGCATCGAGATCGAAGTCGAAGGCCCAGATGGCGTGGCGCGGCGTGTCGGCAAAATAGAGCGTGCGGTTGTCGGGCGAGAACGCCGTCGAATTGGGCACGCTGACGCCGCCGAACAGCCGCTGCACCGACCGGTCGGCGCCGATGCGATAGAAGCTGCCCGAGGGCGTGCGGATGTCGCGATCCATGGTGCCGATCCAGAGCCGCCCGCGGCGGTCGCAACGGCCGTCGTTGAACCGGTTTTCCGGCAGGTCCGGTTCGACCCGGGCCAGCAGATCGGTCAAGCCTTTCGCCGGATCATAGCCGTGCAGCGCGGTGTCCACCGCCAGCACGAAGCCTCCGGACGCGCGCAAGGCGAGGTTGCCGCAGGTGCGGCCGGGCAGGGGATGGACCTGATGCCGCCCGGTCAGGGGATCGAACGACTGCAGGCAGGGCTTGAGGATGTCGAGCCACCACAGCAGCCCAGTTCTACTGCACCAGATCGGCGACTCGCCGAGCGCGTCGCGCGCTTCGACGGCGCAGGCGATGTCGGTCATTCCGGGTCAGTCCACCTTCGCTCCTGAGGCTTTGACAACCTCCGCCCACTTTTTTCGTTCCTCGCCGACAAAGGCGGTGAAATCCTCGGGCGTCATCGGCGCGGGCACTGCGCCGATCTCGAAGAACTTGGCTTTCACTTCGGCTGAGCCGAGAAACTGCCTGATGTCGGCGTTGAGCTTCGGCACGATCGAGCGCGGCGCCGCCGTCTGGAGGAAGATTCCATGCCACGCCGAGGCCTCGAAGCCCGGCAATGTTTCCGCGATGGTGGCGATGTCCGGTGCGCTCGGGGAGCGTTGCAGGGTGCTCATTCCCAGAGGCCGCACGGTCCCGGCCTTCACCTGCGGCAGCACCAGCGTGATGTTGTCGAGTGCGATGTCGATATGCCCGCCGAGCAGGGCGTTCATGATTTCGTTGGACGCGCGGTACGGCACATGAGTCATCTTGGTGCCGGTCTTGGTGAGGAACAGCTCGGTGCCGAGATGCTGCGAACTGCCCACGCCGGAGGAGCCGTAGGACAGCTTGTCGGGGTTTGCCTTCAGGTAGGCGATGAATTCCGGCACCGTCTTCGCCGGCAGCTTGTTGCTGACCACCAGAAGGTTGGGAACGCGGGCGATCAGGCTCACCGGCTGAAAGTCGCGCACGGTGTCATGCGGAAGCTTGCTGTAGAGCGAAGGGTTGATGGCGAACGGGCCGGTCGTGCCGAGCAGGATGGTGTAGCCGTCGGGCGCGGCGCGCGCCGCGGCGGTGGCGCCAAGGTTGCCGGCGGCGCCGGCGCGGTTTTCCACCACGAACGGCTGGCCGTATTTCGCCTGCAGTTGCGCGCCGAGCATGCGGCCGAACAGGTCGGCCGTGCCGCCGGCGGCGAATGGAACGATGATGGTGACCTGGCGCTGCGGCCAGCGGTCGTCGGCCGCTGCAGCTCCCGCGAAGGCGGCCAGCATGGCCAGAATGGCCGTCAAAATACGCATCGCATTCCTCCCCGTGTTCGGAGGCGCCGCGATCGCGATTTGACGGTTGGCTTGCTCGCGCGCCCCTGCCATCAATCTAGCAGGGTCGAGGGGCGCACATCAGACCGGCGTTGCGTGCTTCGCCTGCCACTTCGGGCCGGGCCCCCGCATATAATGACGCTCGGGCCGGTAGGGGTCGAACAGATCGCGCATCAGGCCCCGCCACAGCGAAACCACGCCGAGATGGGGAACCGGTCGGTGTTCGTTGTTGCGGGCCATAACGCTCTCCTGCGGGGTTCTTGTCGGTTCACTTGCCTGTTGGACGCGGCGAGGAGCGCGGAGGTTCAGTGATCCGCCTCATCCCTGCGGACGCAGCGTTGCGGCCGTCTCTAAGGAAGGCGCGAGAGAACGGTAGTGGGTCAGTTTGAATTCTGAGGCCGGTAAAACCCGGTTTTTGACCCCATTCGGCGCTATAATCCCGCCATGCGCCGTCAGGTCTTGCCCACCTTCTCAACCCGCCCCTGTCACAAGACCGACCTATGGCGGGTC